>NZ_JAPKIA010000018.1:0-124378 GCF_036759865.1 Kluyvera genomosp. 2 | reverse complement strand
GCGCTCCGGATGAATATGATGATCTCATATCAGGAACTTGTTCGCACCTTCCCTAATACATTTTACGGATGCAGGAAATGTCACACTAAAATATCAAACACTTATAAAAAACCACCATTGAAATAAATAATAGGCTATTAATTTCAATCACATATAACGAAAAAAAATATCACAACTGCTTTATCACAATATACAAACCACCATAATTAAATTTCTTTACAGAAAATTCTTACTAAAACGACATTAAAATCAAAGAAAGCTTTTTTCCAGCACATTACGTTATAACCCTAACCAGAATTTTATTTACCTGGCCTTATGTGTATAGGCTCTGGAATACTATCAACGCCCACACAAATGTATTAGTGACTTTGTCTGGTGTTGACGGTGCGGTCATAGAGCTATGTCGTGCAAAAACTCTATGCGCCATGAGCAAACGGAAGTGTTCAAGCCAAATAAAAGGAGTTCGTTATGGCGGATATAACCGGAATAATAAAAGCGATTATTGGGCAGGCCTTCGCTATTTCACCAGACGGAAGTCGTCGTTTACTGGTGGAAGGAGACAAAATCGTTGCCGGTGAACAAATTGAAACAGGCCCTGATGGCGCAGTCACCATTGGCCTGGCAAACGGCAAGAACCTGGACCTGGGACGCGATACGCTCTGGGACAGCACGCTTATCGCCCCTGCCGCCACACCTCAAGCCCCCCCAACCGATATTGCTGCTATACAGCAGGCTATTGCCGACGGTCAGGACCCGACCGAAACGCTGGAAGCAACCGCGGCGGGCCCACAAACCGTCGTCGAGAGCGGCGGTGAGCCCGGCGTCGGCGGCGCACATACGCACGTCATTCTCGATCTTACAGGTGAAAGAATCGATCCCAGCGCAGGCTACCCAACGGAAGGGCTAACCTTCCCAGACACCGATATTGTGGAAGAACTCACTCTGCTTAATCCAGATGAGAACATAGATACCGAGAGTGATGCAGATGCAGATGCAGATGCAGACGCGGACGCCGATGCCGATGCCGATGCAGACGCCGATGCAGACGCGGATGCCGATGCAGACGCTGATGCGGATGCAGACGCCGATGCGGACGCCGATGCGGATGCCGACGCCGATGCGGACGCCGATGCGGATGCCGACGCGGATGCTGATGCCGATGCGGATGCGGACGCTGATGCCGATGCCGATGCGGACGCTGATGCCGACGCCGATGCCGATGCGGACGCTGATGCCGATGCGGACGCTGATGCTGACGCCGATGCCGATGCAGACGCTGATGCCGATGCCGACGCTGATGCCGATGCCGATGCCGATGCAGACGCCGATGCCGATGCAGACGCCGATGCAGACGCGGATGCCGATGCAGACGCGGATGCCGATGCAGACGCGGATGCCGATGCAGACGCTGATGCCGATGCGGACGCCGATGCGGATGCTGACGCCGATGCAGACGCCGATGCCGATGCCGATGCAGACGCCGATGCGGATGCCGACGCGGATGCTGATGCCGACGCGGATGCTGATGCCGATGCCGATGCCGATGCAGACGCTGATGCCGATGCCGATGCAGACGCCGATGCAGACGCTGATGCCGATGCAGACGCCGATGCCGATGCCGATGCAGACGCTGATGCCGATGCGGACGCCGATGCAGACGCCGATCAGATTAAGATCTCAGTCTCCGTCACGCCAGGTGGAAAATCAGAAAACCCGGGTGAACCGGCAGAAGATAAGGTTTTTCAGGTCAACGGCGGTGCTTCTGACCCGAGCGGCCTGGGATTCGATGTGGTTGATGGGAAAATCGTTGCTATTGGCGACAACGTCCGCGTGTGGATAACCCCAGGTGATGATATTCCTGAGTGCGCGGACCCCGCCAAACAAATCATGTACTACGACGGGAATAACACCAGCGCCAAAGGTGGTGATAAATACAGTGATGTGTTCGTGATTCATGAGGGCAGCGGTTACGAAAAAAATGGCAATATCGAAACCGTTAACAAAGTTCAGGGCAACAAGATAAACGCCGACTCGGGATATAAAGATTATATTTTCCTGCAGGGCGCAGGCGACGACTACAAGATGAGCGCGACCGACCCCAATACCGGTCGCATTAACGAACTCACGGCTATCAATGTACTGAACGCCGAAGGGAAGCCGATCCTCGGGACCTGTAACTTTATTGAAGGGGTTATTTACGGCGACGGTCTGTCCGAACACCCAGGCGACACGACGGCGACCTGGAACCTCACGCTCAATTTCGATATCCAACTGGAAAGCACCAGCGGCGATCATATCCTCACTCAAATCACCCTGACGGGAATTCCTGAAGGGGCCGATTTTAAAGGGACCGGTCTGGCGGACTATAGCTACAAAGATGGCGTTTATACCCTGATCTTTGACGCGGAAACCACGCATTATACGGGAAAAATGACCATTACCCTGCCGGATGGAGAGCACATCATTGGCGATATCGTGATGGAAGTGGGCACCACCGCGGGCGAACATACCTTTGACGATATCAACAGCGAAGCGTCATTCAGCGAAAGCGTGGAATATACCTTCGCGGATAACGCCGACGGCCCGGAATCGGCGCTCACCGAACTGTCAGACGGGCTCGGGGATGAAAGCGCCATGATGGCGATGGTCGACACGCATCCTGATATCGACGATAACGATCTCCATGAGCAAAACATCACGGCCAATGCCACGGATAATACGGCGCGGGATACCGCAGAGGATACTGCGGCAGAAAATATTGATAACCCCTTAGTCGAAGGCGGCACGCTTGCCCTCGACAGCGTCGACTATGAACAACACGCCGTCATTGTTGGCGAAAATAGTCATTCAGGGGAAAACCCCCTTGATACGCTGTTGGAAGATATCGATAGCGGGACGCATCATGAAACGGAAATAGCCAATGAGGAAAGTAGCCTGAATAACGATGACGCTGAAGTAGAATCTAAAGCCACCATTATTAGTCAGGATGAACCTTTGTCATTCAGTGATATCATTAGCGACGATCAAAATAAGGATCTCTCCAGCCTCATTCAAACCACGGAGAATCCAGAAATAAACGACGTACAGAATAGCGTTATACCGGTTCCGGCAGAGGGCGGCGGCGCGGAAGGCGGACAAAACTGGGCTCCCAATGAAAGCGCTCAGTTAGACGATCTCATCGCTAAATCAGAGATCGAGCCCTGAAATATCACGCCATGAGGCGATCGTTGCACTCATGGCATCTTCATCGATTTTACGTTTTGTCTAATGACATTGCCTCTGGCGGATGACCACGAGTCAGGGAAATGAAGGAAAGAAAAGGACGACATTATGAATAAACATATTAGGGTATTAGCGGGCATCTCTCTGCCATTATTGTTTGCTAACGGCGTGAGCGCGGCAACGCTTGAACAAGCGGTCAAAGACAGCCTGCTGTGGCATCCGCAGGTGAGTGCGTCGGTTAACAGCCGCTATTCGGCCGATCAGGATCTACGGGCGGCAAAGGGCGGCTACCTGCCGACGTTGGACATGTCTGCCGGTACCGGCTGGGAACAGACCGACAATGCGTCAACGCGTGCGGCTGACGACCACCGTCGTAACCTACACCGCAGCGAGTCGAGCATCAATCTGCGCCAGAACGTGTTCAACGGTTTTGCCACCTCAAGCGAAGTGGCTCGCCAGAGGGCTACCGTCAACTCGCGCGCGTTCTCGGTCATGAACACCAGCGAAGTGACTGCGCTGGATGCTATCCAAAGCTATCTTGACGTACTGATGCGCCAGAAGATGGTGCAGTTGGCGCAGGATAACCTGAAAAGCCACGAGCGTATTTTCGATCAGATTCGTTTACGCACCGAGCAAGGCGTAGGCCGTACCGCCGACTATGAACAGGCGCAGGCGCGTCTGGCGCAGGCGAAAAACAACCTGCTGACAGAGCAAACTAACCTGCAAGATGCGCAGGCTAACTACTACAGCGTCGTCGGCAAAGAAGCCAGCGGGCTGTCGATGCCGATGGCAACCAAACTGCCGGGATCGCAGGCCGAAGCGCGTAAGCAGATGCTGGAAAACAGCCCGCTGCTGAAGCAGGCGGACTCAGACGTTGAGGCCACTCGCCAGCAGTACGAAGCGGCCAAATCCCGCTTCTACCCGAGCGTAGATATCGACGTGGGGCGCCGCATGGATAACAACACTGACGGTACCCGCGGCCACGATCAGGAGTGGCAGGCGATGGTGCGTATGAATTACAACCTGTTTAACGGCGGCAGCGATAAAGCTCAGCTGTCATCTTACGCGTATAAAATGCAGGAAGCGCAGGACGTGAAGCGTAACGCCCTCCGCCAGTTGGATGAAGAGCTGCGTTTGTCGTGGAACGCCTGGCAGAACGCCAAACAGCAGGTACCGATCGCCAAAGATTATGCCGATCGCAGCGCCGTGGTGCGCACCGCCTACCAGGAACAGTTCAGCATCGGCGAGCGTAGCCTGCTGGATATGCTGGACAGCGAAAACGAAGTATTTAACGCCCAGCGCCGCTATGTCGAGATGCAGTTTACGGAGATGTTCACCACCTACCGCATCAACGCACGCATCGGCGATCTGTTAAAACAGCTGAATATTCAGGCACCGTCTGCCGCGCAGCCGGTCGAGGTACAGCAAACCGCACACAGCAACTTACCTGACCTGAAGTAACAGATTTTGGGCCTACGGGCTATCTCATCACAAGATGAGATAGCCCCTTATATTCTTTATCCTTAGCGATTTTTCGCTGGTATATAAGGTCTGACTATGGCGTCTTATACTGATCCACTTGAGCAAGCAACTCCTTCCACTGATGACACCATCAGACTCGACCCGCGCCAAAACCATGACGATCCCCTGCTCGATTCGCTGATGATTGTCTGCAAACTGCATAACGTCATCACTAGCCGCAACGTGCTAACCAGCGGGTTACCTCTGGAAGCGCACCGGCTCACCTTAAGCGCATTTCCGCGTGCCGCGCAGCGAGCGGGGCTAAAAGCGCGCGTACTACAGCGGCCGCTGGAGAACATCACCGCCCTCTCGCTGCCGGCCATCGTGCTGCTGAAAAATGAGCAGGCGGCGGTGCTGATCGGCTGGGATGAACAAAACCGGGCGCGGCTGCTGTCCACCGAAACGGAAGGCGGTGAAATCCTGCTGGCGCGTGAAGCGCTGGCGGAAAACTACAGCGGCAAAACCATTTTTATTCAGCCGGGGCATGAGTTCGACCGCCAGCCAACGGCAACCATCCCTCGCACGCGGTCGTGGTTTAAAGACACGTTAAAACTGTCGAAATTCCTCTATCTTGATTCTATCGTTGCCAGTTTTATCATCAACGTGATCGCGATAGCTACACCGCTTTTCGTGATGAACGTCTACGACCGCGTGGTGCCCAATCAGGCCACCGCCACCCTCTGGGTGCTGGCGATCGGTATCTCAATTGCGTTCATCTTTGACCTTATCCTGAAGATATTACGCGGCATCTGCCTCGATCTGGCCGGGAAAAAGACCGATCTTATCGTCTCAGCGGCGCTGTTTGAACGCCTGCTTGGGATGAAAATGAAAGAACGCCCCCAGCGGGTCGGTGGCTTTACGCAGCACTTCCAGGAGTATCAGTCGGTTCGTGATTTTCTCTCCTCGCTGACCCTGACGGCGCTGATCGACTTCCCATTTACCTTACTGATTTTTCTGGTGATCGGCATTATTGGCGGCCCGCTCGCCCTGGTACCGCTGCTCTGCTACCCGATTGCACTACTGGTTAACTGGATGATTCAGCGCCCGCTGCTGACGCAGGTGCAGAAAACCTACCGCCTCTCTACCGAACGCCAGGCCATGCTGGTTGAAACCATTACCGGGCTGGATGCCATCAAGGTCAACAACGCGCAAAGCGAGCGCCAGTATCAGTGGGAACAGATCATCGGCCAGCTCAGTAAGCTTGAGCTGCGGGTAAAATCACTGTCCTACGTGGCGGTCAACTTTACCGCCTGGATCCAGCAAATCAGCGGCGTTACGCTGATTGTCGCCGGGGTGTACAGCATTATCGCCGGTAACCTCAGCATGGGCGGCCTGATTGCCTGCTACCTGCTCAACCGCCGCGCGATGATGCCGATCGGCCACCTCTGCGGCCTGATTACCCGCTACCAGCGCGCCAAAATGACCAAAGCCACCATCGATAAGATGATGGATCTTGAGCAGGAAGTGCAGGAAGACGAAGTGCCGCTGAAGCGCGAAACGCTCTCCGGCGCCATCGAATTCCGCGACGTCAGCTTCCGCTACCCGCAAAACCAGTACCTGTCGCTGAACGGTATTTCGTTAAAAATCGAGCCCGGGGAAAAGGTCGGGATCATCGGCCGCAGCGGTTCCGGAAAAAGTTCGCTGGCGAAGCTGCTGGTAGGTTTCTACCAGCCGGACGGCGGCACCATCCTGATCGACGGTATCGACGCCCGTCAGCTCGACGTTAACGATGTGCGCCACAACGTGGGCTATGCGCCGCAGGACATTCATCTGTTCAGCGGCACGCTGCGCGACAACTTGCTCAGCGGCGCCAGCTACGTGGACGAAGAAACCATGCTGCGCGCGGCCACGCTGGCGGGTGTGCACGAATTCGCCCGCCGCCATCCTTCAGGCTACAACATGCAGGTCGGCGAGCGCGGGATGAACCTCTCAGGCGGCCAACGCCAGGCCGTGACCCTGGCGCGCGCGCTGCTGCTCGACCCGCCGGTGCTGCTGATGGATGAGCCGACCAGTTCGATGGATAACACCAGTGAAGACCTGATCAAGAAGGCGCTGACGCCGGTGGTCCGCAATAAAACGCTGCTGCTGGTTACCCACCGCGCCTCGCTGCTGACGCTGGTTGACCGTCTGATCATCCTCGATAACGGCAAAATTATCGCCGATGGTCCGAAAGAAAGCGTGATGAACGCACTGAAGAAAGGACAAATTCATGCGCAACGCTAACCGACTTAACCGCCTGATGAAGTGGCTTTTTGGCGACAAAAATACCGCAACGCTCACCGCCAACGAGGTGAATAAAGCACTGCTCGACGATTCCCCGCGCGTGGTGCGTATCACCCTGTGGGCAATTCTCGGCTTCTTTATCGTCATGATTACCTGGGCGTCGCTGGCCGACATTGATGAAGTGACGCGCGGCGACGGCAAGGCAATTCCCTCTTCTCGTCTGCAAAAAATCCAGAACCTGGAGGGCGGGATTGTCGCCGAGGTGTTCGTTCATGAAGGGGAAGTGGTACAGGCCGGCGCGCCGCTGCTGCGCCTGGATGACACCCGTTTTCGCTCCAACGCGGGCGAATCGGAGGCCGACCGCCTGGCGCTGGAGGCGCGTATTCAGCGCCTGACCGCGCAGCTGGATAATAAAGAAACCCTGACCCTATCGCCGGATATTCTCGAAAAATCGCCGGATATCGCTAACGGGGAAATGGAGTTGTTCGCCAGCGTCAACAAGCGCATTCAGAGCGAGCTGTCCGGGCTGAACGAGCAATTGGTGCAGAAGAAACAGGAACTGCTGGACTACCAGGCCAAAGGCTCGCAGTACCGCCGCAGTCTGGGCCTGCTGCAGCAGGAAATCAGCATGTCGGAACCGCTGGTCGCCAAGGGCGCGATTTCTAAAGTTGAAGTGCTGCGTCTGCGCCGGTCCGAGGTGGAAACACGCGGCCAGCTTGAGTCCGTCACGCTGGCGGTCCCGAGGGCCGAGGCAGCGATTAAAGAGATTGAGAGCAAAATCGGCGAGACGCGCGGCCGCTATCGCAGCGAAGCGCTGTCGCAGCTCAACGAGGCGCGTACCGATCTCAGTAAAATCGAAGCCTCCGGCAAAGCGATTGAAGACCGGGTCAACCGTACGCTCGTCACCTCACCGGTGCGCGGCATCGTGCAGCAGCTAATGGTTAACACCATTGGCGGCGTGATTCAGCCGGGTAACGATCTGGTGGAAATTGTCCCGCTGGACGATACGCTGCTGGTTGAGGCGAAAATCCGCCCGCAGGACATCGCGTTTCTGCGCCCGGGTCAGGAAGCCATCGTAAAATTCACCGCCTACGACTACACCATCTACGGCGGCCTGAAGGCCAGGCTGGAACAAATCAGCCCCGATACGGTGACCGATAAAGACGGTAAGAGCTTCTATGTCATTCGTCTGCGCACGGACAAAAACCACCTCGGCAGCGACGAAAAGCCGCTGATCATTATTCCGGGGATGGTGGCGTCGGTGGATATCATTACCGGTAAGAAAACCATTCTCGCCTATCTGCTCAAACCGATTCTACGCGCACGGGCCGAAGCGTTTCGCGAACGCTAAGCATAAAAAAACCCGGCACCATAAGTCTGATGCGGGTCAGTTAAGGCGTTGAAGTCAGGAGCAGGCACGGTAGGCCGGATAAGGCGTTTACGCCGCCATCCGGCAATCCGTGCGCAGTGTGCCGGATGGCGCTTTGCTTATCCGGCCTACAAATTTGCATTACGCCATCAGGCGCCGTACCTGAGGTCGTAATGCCTTAGTCTGCCTACTCGTTAATCTTCGGATGCTGCATTACCAGCTGCGAGCGTCTCTCCTGCAGCGCGGCAATCTCAGCATCAATGTCTTCAATTTTATGCTCAATGTGGTCGTGATGTTCCTGAAGAATCTCACGCGCTTCCTGAATGTCCGAAGCCGCAGGCGTCGCGCCCTTCAGCGGACGGTTGGCGGTTTCTTTCATCATCACGCCGGTAATCAAACCGATCACCGCGACGACCATCAGATAATACGCCGGCATCATCAGGTTCTGCGACGACTCCACCAGCCATGCCGCCAGCGTTGGCGTCAGACCGGCAACCAGCACGGAGATATTAAAGGCGCTGGCCAGCGCGCTGTAGCGGATGTGGGTCGGGAACATCGCCGGCAGCGAGGACGCCATCACCCCGGTAAAGCAGTTAAGGATCACTGCCAGCACCAGCAGACCGGTGAAAATCAGGCCGATGGAGTTGCTGTTAATCAGCGTAAAGGCCGGAATAGCGAACACCAACAGCGCGATACTGCCCACCACGACGAACGGACGACGGCCAAAACGGTCGCTCAGCAGCCCCATTACCGGCTGCACGAACAGCATACCGATCATAATGGCGATGATAATAAGTACCCCGTGGTCTTCCGAGTAGTGCAGGTTATGCGACAGGTAGCTCGGCATATAGGTCAGCAGCATGTAGTAGGTGACGTTGGTTGAGATAACCAGGCCGATACAGGCCAGCAGGCTGCGCCAGTGTTTGGTGGCAATCTCTTTAAACGACACTTTCGGCCCATCCTGCAGACCCTGACGATCGCCCTGTTCCAGCTTGTCCACGTGCTGCTGAAACGCTGGCGTCTCTTCCAGCGCATGGCGCAGATAGAGGCCAATGATACCCAGTGGCAGCGCGACGAAGAACGGAATACGCCAGCCCCATTCAAGGAAGTTCGCTTCGCCGACCGCCGTGGAGAGCAGAACCACCAGCCCAGCACCCAGCACAAAACCGGCAATCGAGCCAAAGTCCAGCCAGCTGCCCATAAAGCCACGCTTACGGTCTGGGGAATATTCGGCCACGAAGATCGACGCCCCGGTATATTCACCGCCCACGGAGAAGCCCTGTGCCATTTTACACAGCAGCAGCAGCACCGGCGCCCAAATACCTATCGTCTCATACGACGGAATAAGGCCGATACAGAATGTACTGAGGGACATAATAATGATGGTGATTGACAGAATCTTCTGTCGCCCGTATTTATCCCCGAGCATCCCGAAGAATAGACCGCCCAGCGGACGAATCAGGAACGGCACCGAGAACGTCCCCAGCGCAGCAATCATCTGTACGCTAGGATCGGCGTCCGGGAAGAAGACTTTACCCAGCGCGTAGGCCACAAACCCATAAACACCGAAATCAAACCACTCCATCGCATTGCCCAGCGAGGCGGCGGTGATCGCTTTGCGTAGTTTAGCATCATCGATGATGGTGACGTCACGTAACGTGATCGGTTTTACTTTTTTCCTTCTAAGCATGGTTTTCCTCGTTCAATTTCGCCTTGAACGCACACCCAGTGGCGACAAACAATGCGATTGTTTGCGAAGGTGCGTAAAGGGAACCGTGGAGATTCTGGTTCCACTTATCCAAGCGTAGCAGGTTTGCATGTCTGCGTGAGTCTGGCCGTTGCGGACAATCAAACCTGTTGAGCCTGATGGCGAGTCAGTTAAAAATCGGCCCCTCTAAAATGACCGGCTGAGGGGTAATCCTATTTACCCTAACAGCGATTAATAATGTGATCAACTTAACAAAAGAATAGCACTCACATCGATAGGGGTAATATTTCACTGACATTTGAGCAGCCTTCCGCTGTATCAGACCTCGTCTTTTGACGGTTTTTCCACTCATTTTCCTTCCAAGTATTTCACAACAATTTCACAGCAAATATTAAATTAACCATCACTCATATTTTACTTATGGAATATGTGATCCATTTAACTAAAACACCGTTTTATTTTCATTGAATAGGCATTCCACAAAATGCATTATAGCTTCCGAAACAACGTTATACATGCCAGAAAACGCCGCCTTTCCGCCGCGATTCCAGGGATGATAAACGCACGATGATAGCAACATAACTAATTGATAATATTATACTTAACCTCTTCTGCCTTGAAGAAAGGGTACGAAGCGAGGATGCCTCATGAAAATTAAAGCAACAATGGAACGAATCCCCGGCGGGATGATGCTTATCCCGCTATTGTTAGGCGCCGTATTGAATACCTTTGCGCCAAACACCGGCGAATATTTTGGCTCCTTCACCAAAGGCATGATTGGCGGAACGGTACCTATTCTGGCCGTCTGGTTCTTCTGTATTGGGGCATCCATTGACCTGCGCGCGACCGGCACGGTATTACGCAAATCCGGCACCCTGGTTCTGACCAAAATCGCCGTCGCGTGGGTCGTTGCTATGATTGCGGCGATGTTTATTCCAGATACCGGCATTCAGACCGGCTTCTTCGCGGGTCTCTCCGTACTGGCGATCGTTTCCGCGATGGATATGACCAACGGCGGCCTGTATGCCAGCCTGATGAATCAGTACGGCACGAAAGAAGAGTCCGGTGCGTTTGTTCTGATGTCGCTGGAATCCGGCCCGCTGATGACCATGGTTATCCTCGGCTCCGCAGGTCTGGCCTCCTTCGAACCGCATCACTTTATCGGCGCCGTTCTGCCGTTCCTGATCGGCTTCACGCTGGGTAACCTGGACCACGATCTGCGTACCTTCTTCAGCAAAGCGACGCCGGTACTGATTCCGTTCTTCGGCTTCGCGCTGGGTAACACCATCAACCTGAACGTGATTCTCGACACCGGTCTGCTGGGCATTGTTCTGGGCGTTGCGGTTATCGTCATCACCGGTATTCCGCTGATTATTGCCGACCGTGTTATCGGTGGTGGTAATGGTACTGCAGGCGTCGCGGCCTCTTCCGCCGCCGGTGCCGCCGTCGCCAACCCGGTTATCATCGCGCAGATTAACCCTTCGTTCGCTCCGGTGGCCGCCTCCGCTACCGCGCTGGTTGCCGCAAGCGTCATCGTTACCGCGATTCTGGTGCCGATTATTACCGCGCTCTACGCCAAACGTTATGGCGCACCGCAGTCGGCTGAAAATAAAGCCAAAACCGTACCAGAGTCCGCCCATCACTAATCCGTCCCCTCTCCCCCTGGGAGAGGGTTAGGGTGAGGGGAAATCGGTGCACTCCCCCCTCACCCCGGCCCTCTGTCCTGTACAGTCCAAGGGGGAGAGGGGGAAAATCCCCCTTCGTTTTCTGACCATTCGTCAACCCATTCCTCGATACCACCGACAAATGCAGGGTTTTATTGTATAATCAGGGCTATTTTCGGCGATTTGCCGTTTTACAGGTCTTTGCCTTTCGCACTGCACATTTGAGGATATATCCATGTCATTACCCCACTGCCCACAATGCAACTCCGAATACACCTACGAAGACAACGGCATGTTCATCTGCCCGGAGTGTGCGCATGAGTGGAACGACGCTGAGCCGGCGCACGACGCTGACGAGCTGATCGTTAAAGACGCTAACGGCAACCTGCTGGCCGATGGCGACAGCGTGACCGTCGTCAAAGACCTGAAGGTCAAAGGCAGCTCTTCGATGCTGAAAATCGGCACCAAAGTGAAGAACATCCGTCTTGTTGAAGGCGACCACAACATCGATTGCAAAATCGACGGTTTCGGCCCAATGAAGCTGAAATCCGAGTTTGTGAAAAAGAACTGATTGAGTTTGTTGCAGAGTATTGCCGGATGGCGCTTCGCTTATCCGGCCTACAAAATGCACGGCTCGTGGTAGGCCGGATAAGATGCGTAGCATCGCCATCCGGCAATATGCTCCCCGCCCCGCTTCGCCCCCTGAACCGACACGCACTACACTTAATGAGCACTTCTTACCTGAGGTAACGATCATGCCGTTAAGTCCCTATCTCGCCTTTTCCGGCAACTGCGCCGATGCCATTGCCTACTATCAGCAGGCGCTGGGTGCGGAGCTGCGCGCCAAAATCACCTTCGGTGAAATGCCGCCGTCCGCGATGGATGACGAGGGGGGCTGCCCCTCCGGCCAGCAGTTCCCCGACAGCGCCATCGCTCACGCCAGCGTCCACATTGCGGGCAGCGACATCATGATGAGCGACACCGCCGCGCCGGATGACCACGCCTATTCCGGCTTTACGCTGGTGCTCGACACCCAGGACGTCAAAGAGGGTAAGCACTGGTTCGACAACCTTGCCGCCAACGGCAAGGTTGAGATTCCGTGGCAAGAGACCTTCTGGGCGCACGGTTTCGGCCGCGTCATCGACAGATACGGCGTGCCGTGGATGATCAACGTCGTCAAACAGCAGGAACCCACCCTCTGATCCCCGGGAGGCCACGCCTCCCGTTTTGTCACGAAATTCTCGCTAATTCTTCATCGCCAGATCATCTCCCGTTAACCCAAATGTCACACGAGTTCGCCACGATAGGGCCACCTTTTTTGGGGGGTCCCAACATGCAAACGATTATTCGCGTTGAAAAACTCAACAAAACGTTCAACCAGCATCAGGTGCTGCACGCCGTTGACCTGAACGTGCACGCCGGTGAGATGGTGGCTCTGCTTGGCCCGTCCGGCTCCGGCAAATCCACCCTTTTACGTCATCTGAGCGGCCTGATCGTGGGCGATAAAACGCCGGAATGTCGCATTGAGCTGCTGGGGAAAACCGTCCAGCGGGCGGGTCGCCTGGCGCGCGACATCCGCCAGAGCCGCGCTCACACCGGCTACATCTTCCAGCAGTTCAACCTCGTAAACCGCCTGAGCGTGATGGAGAACGTGCTGATTGGCGCGCTCGGCAGCACGCCGTTCTGGCGCACCTGCTTTAGCTGGTTCACCCGCGAACAGAAGCAGCGCGCGTTACAAGCGTTAACGCGCGTAGGCATGGCGCACATGGCGCACCAGCGCGTGTCGACGCTTTCGGGCGGCCAGCAGCAGCGCGTGGCGATTGCCCGTGCGCTGATGCAGCAGGCGAAAGTGATCCTCGCCGACGAACCTATCGCCTCGCTGGACCCGGAATCCGCGCGCATCGTGATGGACACGCTGCGCGACATTAACCAGACCGACGGCATCACCGTAGTGGTGACGCTGCATCAGGTCGACTATGCGCTGCGCTACTGCGAACGCATCGTCGCGCTGCGTCAGGGACACGTGTTCTACGACGGCAGCAGCCAGCAGTTTGATAACGAACGATTTGACCATCTCTACCGCAGCATTAATCGCGTCGAAGAGAACGCGCAGGCTGCTTAACGTCCCCACCATGAGGAATGGAAATGAGTTATAAAGCCGTTGCCGCGCTGGCTTTTACCAGCATGTTTAGCCTCAGCACCCTGTTAACGCCAGTACACGCGGAGGAACAGGAGAAAGCGCTGAACTTCGGCATTATTTCGACGGAATCACAGCAGAACTTAAAACCGCAATGGGAACCGTTCCTGAAGGACATGGAAAAGTCGCTGGGCGTAAAGGTTAACGCCTTCTTCGCACCGGACTACGCGGGGATTATCCAGGGGATGCGCTTTAACAAGGTCGATATCGCCTGGTACGGCAACCTCTCCGCCATGGAAGCGGTGGACCGCGCTAACGGTCAGGTATTCGCTCAGACCGTGGCCGCCGACGGCTCCCCTGGCTACTGGAGCGTGCTGATCGTCAACAAAGACAGCCCAATCAACAACCTCAACGACCTGCTCGCCAAGCGTAAAGAGCTGACCTTCGGCAACGGTGACCCGAACTCTACCTCCGGCTTCCTGGTCCCAGGCTACTACGTCTTCGCCAAAAACAACGCTTCCGCCAGCGACTTCAAGCGCACGGTCAACGCCAGCCATGAAACCAACGCCCTGGCCGTTGCCAACAAGCAGGTGGATGTCGCCACCAACAACACCGAAAACCTCGACAAGCTGAAGGTCTCCGCGCCGGACAAGCTGAAAGAGCTGAAGGTTATCTGGAAGTCACCGCTGATCCCAGGCGACCCAATCGTGTGGCGTAAAAAACTGTCTGAGTCCACCAAGGACAAGGTGTACAGCTTCTTTATGAACTACGGCAAAACGCCGGAAGAGAAGGCGGTGCTGGAACGTCTGGGCTGGGCACCGTTCCGCGCTTCCAGCGACCTGCAACTGCTGCCGATTCGCCAGCTGACGTTGTTTAAAGAGATGCAGGCCGTGAAGGGCAACGGCACGCTGAACGCCGACGAGAAGACCAGTAAGACCGCCGAGATTCAGGCGCGTCTGAGCGACCTTGACCGTACCACGGCGGCGATTGGCGCGATGACGTCAGTGACCAAAGCGGTGCAGTAATGCTTTTCCCCCTCTCCCCTATGGGGAGAGGGAACCAGATGGTAGGCCGGATAAGGCGCTTGCGCTGCCATCCGGCAATAACACACGCACGGAGACCAACCATGCAACACACCATCACCGTTCCCCCGCCCAAGCGCAGTTGGTTTTCGCTTATCAGTTGGGCCATTCTGCTGGCGGTGCTTGTCGTCTCCTGGAAAGGGGCGGAAATGAACCCGGTCACGCTGTTCAAAGACGCGGGCAACATGGCAACCTTCGCCGCCGACTTCTTCCCGCCGGACTTTAGCCTGTGGCAGGACTACCTCAAAGAGATGGCCGTCACCCTGCAAATCGCCGTCTGGGGCACCGCGCTGGCCGTCGTACTCTCCATTCCCTGCGGCCTGATGAGCGCCGAAAACCTGGTACCGTGGTGGGTTTACCAACCGATGCGTCGCCTGATGGACGCCTGCCGTGCCATCAACGAAATGGTTTTCGCCATGCTGTTCGTGGTTGCCGTCGGCTTAGGCCCGTTTGCCGGGGTACTGGCGCTGTTTATTCACACCACCGGCGTGCTCTCCAAGCTGCTGTCCGAAGCGGTCGAAGCGATTGAACCCGGCCCGGTCGAAGGCATTCGCGCCACCGGGGCTAACAAAATCGAAGAGATCCTCTACGGCGTGCTGCCGCAGGTCATGCCGCTGTTAATTTCCTACTCGCTGTATCGCTTCGAGTCCAACGTCCGCTCCGCCACGGTGGTGGGAATGGTGGGCGCAGGCGGCATCGGCGTGACGCTGTGGGAAGCGATTCGCGGTTTCCAGTTCCAGCAAACCTGTGCGCTGATGGTGCTCATAATCCTCACCGTCAGCCTGCTGGATTTCCTTTCTCAGCGTTTGCGTAAGCACTTCATCTGATTAGCGAGGTCTTGTTGGCTATGCACTTGTCTACACATCCGACCAGTTATCCGACGCGTTATCAAGAGATTGCCGCTCGCCTGGAACAGGAGCTGCGCCAGAACTACCGCTGCGGTGACTATCTGCCCGCCGAGCACCAGCTGGCGGCACGCTTTGAAGTCAACCGCCATACGCTGCGTCGCGCCATCGACCAGTTGGTGGAGAAAGGCTGGGTCCAGCGCCGTCAGGGCGTGGGCGTCCTGGTATTGATGCGCCCGTTCGACTACCCGCTCAACGCCCAGGCGCGCTTTAGCCAGAACCTGCTCGACCAAGGCAGCCACCCCACCAGCGAAAAGCTGCTGTCGGTGCTGCGCCCGGCCTCCGGACACATTGCCGAGGCGCTGGGCGTTAGCGAGGGCGACAACGTGATTCACCTGCGCACCCTGCGGCGAGTCAACGGCGTGGCGCTGTGCCTGATAGACCACTACTTTGCCGATCTCAGCCTGTGGTCGACGTTACAAACCTTCAGCAACGGCTCGCTGCACGACTTTCTGCGCGAGCAGACCGGTATTGCGCTGAAGCGTAGTCAGACCCGCATCAGCGCGCGTCGGGCGCAGGCCAAAGAGAGCCAGCGCCTGGAGATCCCCAACATGGCGCCGCTGCTGTGCGTGCGCACCCTGAACCATCGTGAAGGCGATACGCAGGCGATGGAGTACTCCGTCAGCCTGACCCGCGCCGACATGATCGAATTTACTATGGAGCACTGAATGCACGACGAAACCGCTCGCCGCCAGCACTGGATGTCGGTGCTGTCCCACAGCGACCCCGCGCAGCTTGCGGCAAAAATGGTCGCCCTGAATGTCACCGCGGATTACGACACGATCCGTGCGGCAGAAACCGGCCTGGTGCAGCTTCAGGCCCGCATGGGCGGCACCGGCGAACGCTTTTTTACCGGCGACGCCACGCTGACCCGCGCCGCCGTTCGACTGCGCAACGGCACCGTCGGCTACGCCTGGACGCTGGGACGCGACAAGGCACACACCGAGCGCTGCGCGGTGATTGACGCCCTGATGCAGCAGCCAGCCCACTACCAAACCTTACTTGAAACCCTGATTACCCCGCTGGACGCAGACCGCGCGGCGCGCATTGCCGCCCGTCAGGCTGAAATCAACGCCAGCCGGGTCGACTTCTTCACCCTGGTTCGCGGAGATAACGCATGACCCTGGAAACCGCTTTTACCCTTCCCGTGCAGGACGCCCAGCACAGCTTCCGCCGCCTGCTTAAAGCCATGAGCGAACCCGGCACCATTGTCTCGTTGCATCAGCTCAAACACGGCTGGCAGCCGCTCAACGTCGCCACCACCAGCCTGCTGCTGACGTTGGCCGATAACGATACGCCGGTGTGGCTCTCTGACGCGTTGCATAACGATATTGTCAGCCAGAGCCTGCGTTTTCATACCAACGCTCCGCTGGTTGAACAGCCACAGCAGGCGACGTTCGCCGTCTCAAACCACACCATCAGCAGCGAGCAGCTTAACGCCCTGTGCGAAGGCAGCGCCGTCGCGCCAGAAACCAGCGCCACGCTGATTGTTCAGGTATCCAGCCTGAGCGGCGGCCGCATGCTGCGTCTGACCGGCGCGGGCATTGCCGAGGAGCGAATGATTGCTCCCCAACTGCCAAACTGCATTTTGCACGAGCTGACCGAACGCCCGCATCCGTTCCCGCTTGGCGTGGATTTGATCCTCACCTGCGGCGAGCGCCTGCTGGCTATTCCGCGCACCACTCACGTTGAGGTTTGCTGATATGTACGTTGCCGTCAAAGGGGGCGAAAAGGCGATAGCCGCCGCCCATCAGCTTCAGGAAAACCGACGCCGCGGCGATCGTGCACTGCCGGAACTCTCGGTCGCCCAGATTGAACAGCAGCTCAATCTGGCCGTGGATCGGGTGATGACCGAAGGCGGCATCGCCGACCGCGAACTGGCGGCGCTGGCGCTGAAGCAGGCCAGCGGCGATAACGTGGAAGCCATTTTCTTGCTGCGCGCCTACCGCACCACGCTGGCGAAGCTGGCGGTCAGCGAGCCGCTACAAACCGCCGACATGCGTCTGGAGCGCCGCATTTCCGCCGTCTATAAAGACGTGCCCGGCGGTCAGCTTCTCGGCCCAACCTACGATTACACCCACCGTCTGCTGGATTTCACGCTGTTAGCCAACGGCGAGGCTCCGCCCTTGAGCACTACCGACGCCGGACAGACGCCCGCGCCTCACGTCTTTAGCCTGCTGGCGAAACAGGGGCTGGCGAAAACGGAAGAGGATAACGGCGCAGCGCCGGACGACGTTACCCGCACGCCGCCGGTATACCCCTGCTCGCGATCGTCCCGCTTACAGCAGTTGATGCGCGGCGACGAAGGTTACCTGCTCGGTCTGGCCTACTCGACCCAGCGCGGCTACGGGCGCAACCACCCCTTCGCCGCCGAAATCCGCAGCGGCTATGTCGACGTTTCGATCATCCCCGAAGAGCTGGGTTTTGCCGTTAACGTCGGTGAACTGCTGGTAACAGAGTGCGAAATGGTGAACGGCTTCGTTGACCCCGCTGACGAACCGCCGCACTTCACCCGTGGCTACGGTCTGACGTTCGGCATGAGCGAGCGCAAGGCGATGGCGATGGCGCTGGTCGACCGCGCCCTCCAGGCCTCGGCGTACGGCGAAGAGGCGGTTGGCCCGGCGCAGGATGAAGAGTTCGTTCTCGCCCATGCCGATAACGTCGAAGCCGCCGGCTTCGTTTCGCATCTCAAACTCCCCCACTACGTCGATTTCCAGGCCGAGCTGGAACTGTTGAAACGCCTGCAACGGGAGCAGAAAAATGGCTAATCTCAGCGGCTATAACTTCGCTTATCTTGATGAGCAAACGAAACGAATGATCCGTCGCGCGATTCTGAAAGCGGTGGCGATTCCCGGCTATCAGGTGCCGTTCGGCGGCCGGGAAATGCCGATGCCCTACGGCTGGGGCACCGGCGGTATTCAGCTGACTGCCAGCGTCATTGGCGAGACGGACGTGCTAAAGGTGATCGACCAGGGCGCGGATGACACTACTAACGCCGTCTCCATCCGTCATTTCTTTCAACGCGTAACCGGCGTCAACACCACCGAGCGTACGGAAGAGGCAACGCTGATCCAGACGCGTCACCGGATCCCAGAGACGCCGCTGGCTGAAGATCAGATCCTGATCTTCCAGGTGCCGATCCCGGAGCCGCTGCGCTTTATTGAACCGCGCGAGACCGAAACCCGCACCATGCACGCGCTGGAAGAATACGGCGTGATGCAGGTCAAGCTGTATGAAGACATCGCCCGTTTTGGCCATATTGCTACCACCTACGCTTACCCGGTGAAGGTCAATGACCGCTATGTGATGGACCCGTCGCCCATTCCAAAATTCGATAACCCGAAGATGGACATGATGCCCGCCCTACAGCTGTTTGGCGCCGGGCGCGAGAAGCGAATCTACGCCGTACCGCCCTTCACCCGCGTAGAAAGCCTCGATTTTGATGACCATCCGTTTACCGTGCAGCGCTGGGACGAACCGTGCGCCATCTGCGGCTCCACCCACAGTTATCTCGATGAAGTGGTGCTCGATGACAGCGGCAAACGCATGTTTGTCTGCTCCGACACCGACTACTGCCGCCAACAGAGCGAGGCCAAACCCGCATGACGCAACCGTTACTTTCCGTTGATCGCCTGACCCATCTCTATGCGCCGGGCAAAGGCTTCAGCAACGTCTCGTTCGATCTGTGGCCGGGAGAAGTGCTGGGCATCGTCGGTGAATCGGGCTCCGGCAAAACCACGCTGCTGAAATCGATCTCCGCACGCCTGACGCCGCAGGCGGGGGAGATTCGCTATCAGGACCGATCGCTGTACGCGATGAGCGAGGCTGAACGCCGTCGCCTGCTTCGCACCGAGTGGGGCGTGGTGCACCAGCACCCAATGGATGGCCTGCGCCGTCAGGTGTCGGCGGGGGGCAATATTGGTGAACGGCTGATGGCCACCGACGCGCGCCACTACGGCGACATTCGCGCCACCGCCCAGCGCTGGCTGAAGGAGGTAGAGATCCCGGCATCGCGCATTGACGATCTGCCCACCACCTTCTCCGGCGGTATGCAGCAGCGCCTGCAGATTGCCCGTAACCTGGTTACCCACCCGAAGCTGGTGTTTATGGACGAGCCGACCGGCGGGCTGGACGTGTCGGTACAGGCACGTCTGCTCGACCTGTTGCGCGGTCTGGTGGTAGAGCTGAACCTAGCGGTGGTGATTGTCACCCACGACCTGGGCGTCGCGCGCCTGCTCGCCGACCGTCTGCTGGTGATGAAGCAGGGTCAGGTGGTGGAAAGTGGGTTAACGGACCGGGTACTCGACGATCCACATCATCCCTATACCCAGTTGCTGGTGTCGTCGGTGTTGCAGAATTAATTATCGAGCAGCGCATTGCCGGATGGCGGCTGCGCCTTATCCGGCCTACGGGTCCGCATCGCTTGTAGGCCTGATAAGCAAAGCGCCATCAGGCAACAGGCCGTACAAATGTTAAAGAGGCAAAAATGAACGCGATCCGCGTCGAAAACGTCAGTAAAACCTTTGTTTTGCACCAACAGAACGGCGTCCAGTTGCCGGTTCTGCGTAACGCCTCTCTCACGGTGAATACCGGGGAGTGCGTGGTGCTGCACGGCCACTCCGGCAGCGGTAAATCCACTTTACTGCGTTCGCTGTACGCCAACTACCTACCGGACGAAGGCCATATCCATATCAAACACGGTGACGAATGGATCGATCTGGTCAGCGCCCCGGCACGTCAGGTGGTGGAAGTTCGCAAAAACACCGTCGGCTGGGTCAGCCAGTTTCTACGCGTGATCCCACGAATCTCCACGCTGGAAGTGGTCATGCAGCCGCTGCTCAATACCGGCGTAGCACGCGACACCTGCGCCGCGAAAGCCGCCGGGCTGCTGACGCGATTGAACGTCCCCGAGCGCCTGTGGCACCTCGCACCGTCGACTTTTTCCGGCGGCGAGCAGCAGCGCGTCAACATCGCACGCGGCTTTATCGTCGACTACCCGATTCTGCTGCTCGACGAACCCACTGCCTCGCTGGACGCGAAAAACAGCGCAGCGGTGGTTAGCCTGATCAATGAAGCCAAAGCCCGCGGCGCAGCCATTGTGGGCATTTTCCACGACGAAGCCGTCCGCAACCAGGTCGCTGACCGCCTCCATCCAATGGGTACGCCTGCATGATTATCAATAACGTAAAGCTGGTGCTGGAAAACGACGTGGTTCTCGGTTCCCTGGAAGTACATGAGGGTAAAATCCGCGCCTTTGCTGAAAGCCAGAGCCGCCTGCCGGAAGCTCTGGACGGCGAGGGCGGCTGGCTGCTGCCGGGGTTAATTGAGCTGCATACCGATAATCTGGATAAATTCTTCACCCCACGCCCGAAGGTTGACTGGCCCGCACACTCGGCGATGAGCAGCCACGACGCGCTGATGGTCGCCAGCGGAATCACCACCGTACTGGACGCCGTGGCGATCGGCGACGTACGCGATGGCGGCGATCGTCTGGAAAACCTGGAAAAGATGATTAACGCCGTTGAAGAGACACAAAAGCGCGGCCTCAACCGTGCCGAGCATCGCCTGCACCTGCGCTGTGAACTGCCGCATCACACCACGCTGCCGCTGTTTGAAAAACTGGTTGGCCGCGAGCCGGTATCGCTGGTATCCCTGATGGACCACTCGCCCGGTCAACGCCAGTTTGCTAACCGGGAAAAGTACCGGGAATACTACCAATGTAAGTACTCACTTACTAATGAACAGATGCGCCAGTACGAGGAAGAACAGCTGGCGCTCGCCGCCCGCTGGTCGCAGCCCAACCGCAGCGCCATTGCCGGGCTGTGCCGGGAGCGCCGGATTGCGCTGGCCAGCCACGATGACGCGACCCACGCGCACGTCGTGGAATCGCATCAGCTCGGTAGCGTGATCGCCGAATTCCCGACCACGTTTGAAGCCGCCGAGGCCTCGCGTCGCCACGGCATGAACGTCCTGATGGGCGCGCCGAATATTGTGCGCGGCGGTTCGCACTCCGGCAACGTAGCGGCCCACGAACTGGCGCAGTTGGGCCTGCTGGATATCCTCTCCTCCGATTACTACCCGGCAAGCCTGCTGGACGCCGCCTTCCGCGTCGCCGATGACGAGCAGAACAGGTTTACGCTCCCGCAGGCTATCGCGCTGGTGAGTCAGAATCCGGCCCGCGCGCTGAATCTGCACGATCGCGGCATCATTGGCGAAGGCAAACGCGCCGACCTGGTGCTGGCGCACCGCAAAGGCGAACACATTCATATCGACCACGTCTGGCGTCAGGGAAAAAGGGTGTTCTGATGAAAGGTAAACTGATCTGGTTAATGGGCCCATCGGGTTCCGGTAAAGACAGCCTGCTGGAAGTCCTTCGTCAGCAGGCGCATCCTCAGCTACTGGTCGCGCACCGCTATATCACCCGTCCGGCCAACGCGGGCTGCGAGAACCATATTGCGCTTAGCGAAGCGGAGTTTTTTACCCGCGCCGGGCATAACCTGCTGGCGCTGAGTTGGCACGCCAACGGCCTGTATTACGGCGTCGGCGTAGAAATTGACCTCTGGCTGCACGCGGGCTTCGACGTCATCGTCAACGGCTCGCGCGCGCACCTGGCGCAGGCAAAAGCCCGCTATGCCGATGCGCTGCTGCCGGTCTGTTTACAGGTGTCACCCGATATCCTACGCCAGCGCCTGCAGGCGCGTGGCCGGGAGAATGGCGCAGAGATTGCCGCTCGCCTGGAACGCGCCGCCCGCTATGCGCCACCCAACTGCCCTACGCTCAATAATGACGGCAGTTTGCTACAGTCAGTAGAGATTTTACTGACCCTGATGGGGCGCAAGGAGAGGGATCATGTCTGTCTGTGAGCTTCGCTATGCTACCTTTGACGATATTGACGACGTCTACGCGCTGATGTGCGAACTGAAGCAGGCCGAGTACTGTCGCGATGCCTTTGACACCGGTTTTGCCGCCAATCTTCAGAATCATCATTTGCACTACCAGCTGGCCCTGATCGACGATAGCGTCGTCGGCATGGTCAGCTTACATTTGCAGTTCCATCTGCATCACGCCAACTGGGTGGGTGAGATTCAAGAGCTGGTCGTCATGCCGCTGACGCGCGGCTCCGGCGTCGGCAGCCGCCTGCTGGCCTGGGCAGAGCAGACCGCGCGCGATGCGGGTGCGGAGATTTGCGAGCTCTCGACCAGCACTCGTCGCCTTGATGCGCACCGCTTTTATCAGCGCGAAGGCTACGCCCCCAGCCACGTTCGATTCACCAAAGCGTTATGAGGAAGCGGAATGAGTTTAACCCTCACTCTCAGCGGCACCGGCGGTGCGCAGGGCGTCCCGGCCTGGGGCTGTGATTGCGCCGCCTGCGCCCGCGCCAGGCGTGCGCCACAATACCGGCGCCGCGCGTGTAGCGGCGTGGTTCGCTTTAACGACGCGATCACCCTTCTCGACGCGGGTATACACGATCTTTGCGATCGCTGGCCCGCCGGATCGTTCCACCAGTTTTTGCTGACTCACTACCATATGGATCACGTCCAGGGGCTTTTCCCGCTGCGCTGGGGCGTGGGCAAGACGGTGCCGGTTTACGGGCCACCGGACGAGCAGGGCTGCGACGATCTCTTCAAACATCCCGGGCTGCTGGATTTCAGCCATACCGTCGCACCGTTTGTCGTGTTTGATTTACAGGGGTTGCAGGTGACGCCCGTCCCGCTGGAACACTCCAGGCTGACCTTTGGCTACCTCCTGGAAACGCCGCACAGCCGTATCGCCTGGCTCTCCGACACCGCAGGCCTGCCGGAAAAAACGCTGACTTTTTTAAGCAACAACCGCCCGCAGGTCATGGTTATTGACTGCAGCCATGCGCCCTGTGAAACGCCGCCGCGCAACCATAGTGATTTAACCACGGTACTGGCGCTCAACGAACGCCTCCGCTGCCCGCGTATCATTCTCACCCACATCAGCCACCAGTTTGATGAATGGATGATGACGCATCGCCTGCCGCCGGGTATTGAACCCGGCTATGACGGCATGATGATTAACCTCGCCTAGCGGTCATCATCGTCCTCGAGACGTTGCTCTTCATCAGAAAGCTGTTGGCGTTCTCGATCGAGCTGCCGTTGACGATCGTCAAGCTGACGCCGCCGATCGTCCAACTGACGTCGACGATCGTGATACTGCTGACTGCTCTGTGAGGTCGAGCGACGATCGTCCCAGCCGCGATCGTCGCTATCCTCACGATCGCTCGCCGGGTTATAGGCATCGTTAATGGCTTGCTGAATATTGCCAATGGCATCGTCGATGATGTCGGCATGCGCCAACGGGCCGCTCAGCGACAGAGCGCAAAAAAGGGCTGCGGTCAGATAACGTTTCATAGAACCAGTCTCGTCGGGATACTGCCCTCAGACTAGGCTCCAGCGTAGAAACTGTGTAGCGGAGGAATCTCAATTCGAAGGGGAATAATATTCTTTAAGAATTATTCAATCATTAAAATACAGAAAAACTATTATTTATATTATTTCGCACAAATACCTTATTAAAAAAACGATCGCCCTCACATCCGCCTTTACGCAAAAAAAACAAATCGCTTTAGTATAGATCGCCATATCTAAGCATAAATTAATTCATTGGATTAATAATAAAATGGAGATTTATATGGGCAGCAAAAGATTATTTTCTTTCAGCCGAACCTGTCTTGCCATTACTCTGGCCAGCGTATGCAGCCACGGTGCCTATGCGGTTGAATCACCCCAGCCGGCAACATCGTTCACGCAGCAGGTTAATCAGCAGTATGTTAGCGCATTGCCGTTCAGCGACCGTCAGGATTTTGACGATGCGCAGCGCGGATTTATTGCGCCGCTGCTCAATCACGGTGAATTAAAAACGCCAGATGGCAAAACGTACTATCGCGCGGAAGATTACAAATTCGATCTCAACGCCACTGCGCCGGAAACCGTCAACCCGAGCCTCTGGCGTCAGGCGCAGCTCAACGGAATTTCCGGCCTGTTCAAAGTGACCGATCGCATGTATCAGGTACGCGGTCAGGATATCGCTAATATCACGTTTATCGAGGGCGATACCGGCATTATCGTCATCGACCCGCTGGTCACTCCCGCAACGGCCAAAGCCAGCCTCGATCTCTATTTCCAGCACCGCCCACAAAAGCCGATCGTCGCCGTTATCTATACCCACAGCCACACGGACCACTACGGCGGCATTAAGGGAATCGTCTCCGAAGCCGATGTCAAAGCGGGCAAAGTACAAATTATCGCCCCAGCCGGTCTGATGGCTGAAGCCATCAGTGAAAACGTGATGGCCGGCAATATCATGAGCCGCCGCGCGCTGTACTCGTATGGCCTGCTGCTGCCACGCAACGAACAAGGCAATATTGGTAACGGCCTGGGCGTCACGCTGGCGAGCGGTTACCCCACCATCATTGCCCCCACGGTGTCGATTAACAAAACCGGCGAGAAAAGAACGATCGACGGTCTGGAATTCGAATTCCTGATGACGCCAGGCAGCGAAGCGCCAGCGGAAATGCACTTCTATATCCCGGCGCTCAAAGCGCTGTGCACGGCGGAGAACGCGACCCACACGCTGCATAATTTCTATACCCTGCGCGGCGCGAAAACGCGCGATACCGGCAAATGGGCATCCTATCTGAATGAAACGTTGGATAAATGGGGCGGCCAGGCTGAAGTCCTGTTTATGCCGCACACCTGGCCGGTGTGGGGAAACCAGCAAATCAATGACTATATTGGTAAATATCGCGATACCATTAAGTATATTCACGACCAAACGCTGCACCTGGCCAATCAGGGCTACACGCTCAATGAGATCGGCGACAAGGTGAAACTGCCGACGCCGCTGGCCAATAACTGGGCCAGCCGCGGCTACTACGGTTCAGTCAGCCACAACGCCAGGGCGGTGTATAACTACTATCTCGGCTACTACGATGGCAACCCGGCAAACCTTCACCCCTACGGCCAGGTCGAGATGGGCAAACGCTACGTGCAGGCGCTGGGCGGCTCTGCTCATGCCATTAATCTTGCCCGCGACGCCTATCAACAGGGCGACTACCGCTGGGCAGCAGAACTGCTCAAGCAGGTTATTGCCGCCGACCCTGGCGACCAGATTGCCAAAAACCTGCAGGCCAATACCTTTGAACAGCTGGGTTACCAGGCAGAGTCTGCCACCTGGCGCGGCTTCTACCTGACCGGCGCAAAAGAGCTGCGCGAGGGCGTACGCAAGTTTAGCCACGGTACAACCGACTCGCCGGATACCATCAAAGGCATGACGGTCGAAATGTTATTTGACTATATGGCGGTGCGTCTGGATAGCAATAAAGCGGCAGGCAAAGACATTAGCCTGAACTTCAATCTGGGCAACAACGAGAATCTGAATCTGACGCTGAACAACAGCGTGCTCAACTACCGCCATACCCTGCAACCGAAGGCCGACGCCTCGTTTTATATCAGCCGGGACGATCTGCATGCGGTGCTCACGGGCCAGGCCAAAATGGCTGACCTGATTCAGGCGAAAAAAGTCAAAGCCATCGGCAATGCCGAGCAGCTTAACGCCATTTTTGCCTGCCTTGATAAATTTGAGCTGTGGGTCAATATCGTCACGCCAAATTAATAGCAAATAACCGGGTCAGCGGTATGATTACCGCTGACCACGGTTAAATTCACAATTTAAATAGATCTTTTTTTATAATTAAAATTATAAATAAGTTATAGATGCGGTGGCAAAATAAAATCCTTTTTCTCACCCTGCGAAAATAGCCATACTGTCGCTTTACGTTATTTCATATTCACTCCGGATATTGTTCGAAATACACAGGATGTATTTTATTATGCAAATCGTTAAATCCAGGGCCATCCGTTCGCTAATAAAAGGGGCCTGTTTCACGCCGCTCGTG
This sequence comes from Kluyvera genomosp. 2, assembly GCF_036759865.1. Classification (NCBI taxonomy): domain Bacteria; kingdom Pseudomonadati; phylum Pseudomonadota; class Gammaproteobacteria; order Enterobacterales; family Enterobacteriaceae; genus Kluyvera; species Kluyvera genomosp. 2. The sequence goes on along the minus strand of NZ_JAPKIA010000018.1, from coordinate 97,626 downwards.
ATGCTCGCCGGGTGTTCATTGCCCCCCGCCATTCCGTTTATTGGCGCCTATTACCCCGGCTGGCTTCTGTGCATGATTGTCGGCGTTATTCTCACGCTGCTCTCCCGGCGAATTCTTTTACGTAAGCGTCACGCCATGCCGTTGGCCGGCGTGGTTTATACCGCCCTCTTTGCCCTCTACTCCATGCTGTTCTGGCTGGTCTTTTTCTAATTTATATTGAGATGCGCTAATGGAAAGCACGCAGAAAAACGTTCCTCGTCGTAAAGCCCACGCGCTGGCGCTGGCCCTGCTCGCCCTCGTCGTGATGGTATTCGTTATCTGGCGCATGGAAACGTCGCCTTCCACTAACGATGCCTATGCATCCGCAGACACCATTGACGTGGTGCCCGAAGTCAGTGGCCGTATCGTTGAACTGGCGGTAGCAGATAACCAGCAGGTTAAGCAGGGAGACCTGCTGTTTCGGATAGACCCCCGGCCTTATGAAGCCAGCCTCGCCAAAGCAGAAGCCTCGCTGGCCGCGCTGGATAAACAAATTATGCTGACCCAGCGCAGCGTTGATGCCCAGAAATTTGCGGCCGGCTCCGTTGAAGCCACCGTAGCCAAAGCGCGCGCGGCGGCCAAACAGGCCAGCGATACGCTGAAGCGCACCGAACCGCTGCTGGCCCAGGGATTTGTTTCCGCCGAAGACGTCGACCGCGCCAGAACCGCCCAGCGCGCCAGCGAAGCCGATCTTAACGCCGTGCTGTTGCAAGCGCAGCAGGCCGCTAGCGCGGTGAGCGGCGTTGATGCGCTGGTCGCCCAGCGCGTCGCGGTGCAGGCCGATATTGCGCTGACTAAGCTGCACCTTGAGATGGCGACGGTTCGCGCACCGTTCGACGGCCGCGTGGTCTCGCTGAAAACCGCCATCGGCCAGTTCGCCTCGGCCATGAAGCCGGTCTTCACGCTGATTGATACCCGCCACTGGTATGTGATCGCCAACTTCCGAGAAACCGAGCTGAAAAATATCCGCCCAGGCACCCCCGCCACCGTACATCTGATGAGTGACAGCGGTAAAGCCTTCAGCGGTAAAGTAGACTCCATCGGCTACGGCGTGCTGCCCGACGACGGCGGTATAGTGATGGGCGGACTGCCGCGCGTTGCGCGCTCCATCAACTGGGTACGCGTGGCCCAGCGTTTCCCGGTGAAGATTATGGTCGACAAGCCAGACGCAGAGACGTTCCGCATCGGAGCCTCGGCGGTTGCCACGCTTGAGTCGCCATAATGAACATACTCTCCTACCTGCCGCTACCGTTGGTCAGGCTGCTGGCATTTTTCCGTGAGGAGCTGAGCGAGAAGCGGCCCGGGCGATTCACCCACACCATGCAGCTATGGGCGGGCTGTCTGCTGGTGGTGCTGATCTCCATGACCTTCGAGATCCCTTTTATGGCCATCTCGCTGGCGGTGCTGTTTTACGGCGTACAGTCGAACGCGTTTTACACTAAATTCGTCGCCGTGCTGTTCATCATGGCGACGGTACTGGAAATCGGCAGCCTGTTTCTTATCTACAAATGGTCGTACGGCTATCCGCTGGCACGCATGATTATCGCCAGCGCTATCCTGATCGGCTGCATGTTTATGATGCGCACCCATCGCCTGGGGCTGCTGTTCTTCGCCGTGGCAATCATCGCGGTCTATGGTCAGACGTTTCCCGGCATGCTCGATTACCCGGAAATTGTTGTACGCCTCACCCTCTGGTGCATTGTGGTTGGCCTGTATCCAACGCTGCTGATGGTACTGCTTGGCGTGCTCTGGTTTCCTCTGCGCGCCGGAAAGCAGATGCAGGAAGCGCTGTGTGCCAGGCTCGATGACGCGCTTGGCCATCTGGCAACGCCCGCCGCACCGCTGGCGGAAAAATACGTCGAGCGGGAAGCGCTGGCGCTGCAGAAGCTGAATGTCTTCTGTATGGCCGATGATGCCGACTGGAAGGCGCGCAGCGCCTGGTGGCAGTGCTGCGTCTCCACCGTGACCTTCCTGTATACCACGCTCAACCGCTACTCAGGCACCGCACCGCGTGCGCTCACCGACAGGCTAAGAGATGAAATGCTGTCGCTACGTCAGGCCATTGCCGCCGGTCAGTGCTGGCAGAGCCGCTGGACGCTCAGCGACGATGAGCACGCCATCGCCCGGCAATACGGCCTTGAGAACCTGTGCGAACAGCTACGTCTGCTGGGGCAGATGGATCCTGACACGCCGCCCACGCCCGCCGTGAAGCCACCATCCATGGCCGCAGATGCCTTCACGAATCCTCACTACATCCGCTATGCGCTGAAAACGCTGCTGGCCTGCATGATTTGCTATGTCTTTTACTCCGGCGTCGACTGGGAAGGGATCCACACCTGCATGCTGACCTGCGTGATTGTCGCCAACCCCAGCATCGGATCGTCGTATCAGAAAATGGCGCTACGCTTCGGCGGCGCAGTCTGCGGCGCTGTACTGGCGCTATTGGTCACCATTTTCATCATGCCGTGGCTGGATAACATCGCCGAGCTGCTGTGTCTGCTGGCCCCCATTTTCCTGTTCGGCGCATGGATAGCTACCGGATCGGAACGATCGTCCTATATCGGCACACAGATGATCGTCACCTTTGCGCTGGCGACGGTCGAAAACGTCTTTGGCCCGGCTTACGATCTGACCGAAATACGCGATCGCGCCGTCGGTATTCTGATTGGCACCGCCGTTTCCGCCGTCGTGTATACCTTTGTCTGGCCGGAAAGCGAAGCCCAGGCTCTGCCGAAAAAGCTGGCCGCCGCACTGGGTATGCTTGGCAAAATGCTGCGTCTTCCGCAGCAGGAACCCGCGACCCAGCGCAGCTATTTACAGCTGCGCATCGGCTGCCATGCAGCCTTTAATGCCTGTGAAGAAATGGCCGAACGCGTCGCGCTGGAGCATCAGCTTGACGCCGACGCGCGAAGCGCGCTGCTGGCCAACAGCCGCGCCGTTATCGCCTGCGGTCGCGAGATCCTCTACCGCTGGGAGGGCGCTTCCGCTCCCGAGCCTCGGCTCGCCGAAGCCCTGGAGCACTACGCCGCAAGTCTGGAAAATGGCATCACGGCGTCGGTAGCCCCTTTTGAATATCCCCCTTCACTCGCCGCGCATGCCCAAGGCGTGATGCAGCAGATAGCCCATTTACCCGACTGGACTCACCGGGCGGCCCTTCCGGCCGGAAAACAGGCGCAAGGAACCCCATGACCATGATCCGTTCTCTTTCTCCTTTACTCCTTTGCAGTCTGCTTGCGAGCACGACGGTGCTCTCAGGCTGCGCGCTGATCCGCGAAGATGCCTCGCCGCATCAGCAGCTGGCGCCGGAGCAAATCAAACTGGCCGATGACATCCACCTGGCCAGTAGCGGCTGGCCGCAGGCGCAGTGGTGGCGGCAGTTTAACGACCCACAGCTGGCGGCGCTGATAGACAAAACGCTCTCCGGTTCCCACACCCTTACTGAAGCCAGGCTGCGTGAAGAACAAGCGCAGTCTCAGGCCGAACTGCTGGAGGGCGGCTCGCAGCTGCAAATGGCGGCACTAGGCATGATTAACCGCCAGCGAGCCTCCGCCAACGGCTTTCTTGGCCCCTATGCGCTGGATGCGCCGAAGCTTGGTATGGATGGCCCATACTACACGCAGGCCACCGTTGGCCTGGTCGCCGGGCTGAATCTCGATCTGTGGGGCGAGCACCGTTCGGCCGTCGCAGCGGCCATCGGCGCGCAAAACGCGGCCGTCGCAGAAACTGCCGCCGTCGAACTGTCGCTTTCGGTGGCCGTCGCGCAGCTGTACTACAGCATGCAGGCCAGCTATCAGATGCTCGACCTGCTGGAGCAAACCCGCGATGTGATTGATTACGCGGTACGAGCGCATCAGAGCAAAGTGGCCCAGGGGCTGGAAGCGAAGGTGCCGTATCACGGCGCACGGGCGCAGATGCTGGCCGTCGATAAGCAAATCGCCGCAGCCAAAGGCCAGCTCAAAGAGACGCGCGAATCGCTACGCGCGCTGGTGGGCGCGGGGGCCGATACGCGGTTAGACATCAAGCCAACGGCGCTGCCACAGGTACAGACGGGGATCCCGGCAACGCTCTCCTACCAACTGCTCGCTCGCCGGCCGGATCTTCAGGCCATGCGCTGGTACGTGCAGGCCTCGCTCGATCGGATCGATGCCGCGCGGGCCCTATTCTACCCCAGCTTCGATATCAAAATGTTCTTCGGCCTTGATGCGATTCATATCAACGATCTGTTTAAGGGGACCAGCCGACAAATTAACTTTATCCCCGGCCTGCGCCTGCCGCTGTTTGACGGCGGTCGCCTCAACGCCAACCTGAAAAACACCCGTGCCGCCAGCAACATGATGATAGAACGCTACAACCAGTCGGTACTGAATGCGGTGCGCGATGTCGCCATTAACGGTACCCGTCTGCAAACGCTCAACGACGAGCGGATGATGCAGGCCGAACGGGTAGATGCCACCCGCTATACCCAGAGCGCCGCCGAAGCCGCTTTTGGCCGCGGTCTCGGCAGCCGCCTGCAGGCAACCGAAGCGCGTCTGCCGGTGCTTGCCGAGCAGATGTCACTGCTGATAATCGATACCCAACGCGTGATTCAGAGCATCCAGCTGATCAAATCGCTGGGCGGCGGCTATCAGGCCGCCCCCGGCGAGTAGGCCTGATAAGCCTAGCGCCATCAGGTAGCTGGCGCAGGTTGCCGGGTGGCGGCTTCGCCTTATCCGCCCTACAGGTCTCAGGCCCGTCAGGCAGTCCCCGCCGCGTGATTACCGTCACGCGGCTTTTCCCTTCGACACGTCAAATATGACGACAGCCTGTTTTTCGTCAGGGTTTTGCCCAGAAATCACCCGTATTATCAGGGAATGCCCACAATAAAAAAGTGGCATAAAAGATGCATACTGAGGGCGACAGCGCGTATGCGCGATTTGATTAACTGGAGCGAGACCGATGAAAAAAGTCGTCACGGTTTGCCCGTATTGCGCATCAGGTTGCAAAATCAACCTGGTGGTCGATAACGGAAAAATCGTCCGGGCAGAGGCGGCTCAGGGGAAAACCAACCAGGGTACCCTGTGTCTGAAAGGCTATTACGGCTGGGACTTTATTAACGATACCCAGATCCTGACGCCACGTCTGAAAACCCCCATGATTCGTCGCCAGCGTGGCGGCAAGCTGGAATCCGTCTCCTGGGACGAGGCGCTGAATTACGTAGCCGATCGCCTGAGCGCGATCAAAGCGAAATACGGCCCGGATGCTATTCAGACAACCGGTTCCTCACGCGGAACGGGTAACGAAACAAACTACGTCATGCAAAAATTCGCGCGCGCCGTTATTGGTACCAATAACGTCGACTGCTGCGCACGTGTCTGACACGGCCCTTCGGTTGCAGGTCTGCACCAATCGGTCGGTAACGGCGCAATGAGTAACGGCATCAATGAAATTGATGGCACTGACTTAGTCTTTATTTTCGGCTACAACCCGGCGGATTCTCACCCTATCGTGGCGAATCACGTCATTAACGCCAAACGTAACGGGGCGAAAATCATCGTTTGCGATCCGCGTAAAATTGAAACCGCGCGCATTGCCGACATGCACATTGCTTTAAGAAACGGCTCAAATATCGCGCTGCTTAACGCGATGGGGCACGTCATAATTGAAGAAAATCTGTACGACCAGGCGTTTGTCGCTAACCGTACCGAAGGTTTTGAAGAGTACCGTAAGATTGTCGAAGGCTACACGCCAGAGTCCGTCGAAGACATTACCGGCGTCAGCGCGCAGGAAATTCGTCAGGCGGCGCGGATGTATGCCAGCGCCAAAAGCGCGGCGATTCTGTGGGGTATGGGCGTCACCCAGTTCTATCAGGGCGTAGAAACCGTGCGTTCCCTGACCAGCCTCGCCATGCTGACCGGCAACCTCGGTAAGCCAAGCGTCGGCGTTAACCCTGTCCGCGGCCAGAACAACGTTCAGGGCGCGTGCGATATGGGCGCGCTGCCGGATACCTATCCGGGCTATCAGTACGTGAAAGATCCGGCCAACCGCGAGAAGTTCGCCAAGGCCTGGGGCGTGGAAAGCCTGCCTGCGCACACCGGCTATCGCATTAGCGAACTGCCGCACCGCGCGGCGCATGGCGAAGTTCGCGCGGCGTACATTATGGGTGAGGACCCGTTACAGACCGATGCCGAACTCTCTGCGGTACGTAAAGGGTTCGAAGATCTGGAACTGGTTATCGTCCAGGATATCTTTATGACCAAAACCGCGGCGGCGGCGGATGTGATTTTACCGTCAACGTCCTGGGGTGAGCATGAAGGCGTCTTCACCGCGGCGGACCGTGGCTTCCAGCGCTTCTTTAAAGCCGTGGAGCCGAAGTGGGATCTGAAAACGGACTGGCAGATTATCAGCGAAATCGCCACCCGTATGGGCTACCCGATGCATTACAACAACACCCAGGAAATCTGGGACGAGTTGCGCCATCTGTGCCCGGATTTCTACGGTGCCACCTACGAGAAGATGGGCGAACTGGGCTTTATCCAGTGGCCTTGCCGCGATACTTCGGATGCCGACCAGGGGACGACCTACCTCTTCAAAGAGAAGTTCGACACCCCGAACGGCCTGGCGCAGTTCTTCACCTGCGACTGGGTAGCGCCTATCGACAAGCTCACCGAAGAGTATCCGATGGTACTGTCGACGGTGCGTGAAGTCGGCCACTACTCCTGCCGTTCGATGACCGGCAACTGTGCGGCGCTGGCGGCGCTGGCGGATGAACCGGGCTATGCCCAGATCAACACCGCCGATGCGGCGCGTTTAGGCATTGAGGATGAAGCGCTGGTGTGGGTGAACTCCCGCAAAGGCAAAATCATCACCCGTGCGGCAGTTAGCGACCGTCCGAACAAAGGCGCGATTTACATGACCTACCAGTGGTGGATTGGGGCCTGTAATGAACTGGTAACCGAGAACCTGAGCCCGATTACCAAAACGCCTGAGTATAAATACTGCGCCGTCAACGTTGAGCCAATTGCCGACCAGCGTGCCGCAGAGCAGTATGTTATTGATGAGTATAATAAGCTGAAGGCTCGTCTGCGCGAAAGCGCAATGGGCTAAGCGGACTCGTTTCAACGCCCCCATTCGGGGGCGTTTTTTTATCCTCGCATTCTCTTTATACTGCCCACTTCCTCGACCACCTACATAAAACAATGAAACGACTTTTAGCACTGCTGTGGCTCGCCACGCTGTCAGTACACGCCGAAGAGCCGGGCAGCCAGTATCAACAGGCCGCCGAGGCCGGAGACGCGCGCGCGCAGTATTATCTGGCCGATACCTGGTTTAGCTCAGGCGATTTGAGTAAAGCCGAATTCTGGGCGCAGAAATCCGCCGACGCCGGCGATGCCGACGCCTGCGCGCTGCTGGCGCAGATCAAAATCACTAATCCGGTTAGCCTGGATTATCCGGCGGCCAGAGCGCTGGCGGAGAAAGCTACCCACGCAGGTAGCAAATCCGGTGAGGTCATCCTGGCGCGAATTTTAATTAACAGCCAGGCGGGCAAGACCGACTACCCGCGCGCCATCAACCTGCTACAGCAGGCATCGATGAATACTGAAAACGACTTTGCGGTCGATGCGCAGATGCTGCTGGGGCTGCTTTACGCCAACGGCGTAGGCGTGAAAGAAGACGATGAAAAAGCCACCGACTACTTCAAAAATAGCTCGGCGCTGTCACGTACCGGCTATGCCGAATACTGGGCAGGCATGATGTTCCAGAGCGGTGAGAAAGGGTTTATCACGCCCAATAAACAAAAGGCGCTACAGTGGCTGAATCTGAGCTGTACGGAAGGGTTTGATACCGGCTGCGAGGAGTTTGATAAGTTAAGCTCTGAGTAGGTCGGATAAGGTCTCGCCGCCATCCGGCAATGTACGCAGGCTTGCCTGATGGCGCTACGCTTATCAGTCCTACAAAACCACAAAAATAACAACGCCGGGCATGCCCGGCGTTGTTGTTTCTTTTCTATTACTGATCGGCAGTTTTATCAAACTTGCCCAGCATTTCGCGCTCGTAGGCCAGCGCTTTTTTGCGGTCAAATTTGTGTTCCCACTTGGCAATCACCAGCACCGCCAGCGCATTACCGACCACGTTCAGCGCGGTACGCGCCATGTCGAGAATACGGTCAACCCCAGCAATAAAGGCCAGGCCTTCCAGCGGAATGCCTACGCTGCCCAGCGTAGCCAGCAGCACCACAAAGGAGACGCCCGGTACGCCGGCAATCCCTTTTGAGGTCACCATCAGCGTCAGAACCAGTACGATTTCCTGCCAGATGGACAGATCGATACCATACAGCTGGGCAATAAAGATAGCCGCGATGCTCTGGTACAGCGTAGAGCCATCGAGGTTAAAGGAGTAACCGGTCGGCACCACGAAACTGGTGATCGACGCCGGCGCGCCGTACGCTTCCATCTTCTCAATAATACGCGGCAGCACGCTCTCGGAGCTGGCCGTAGAGTAAGCCAGAATCAGCTCGTCCTTCAGGATGCGAATCAGGATCCAGATTTTCAGCCCGCAAATGCGCGCCACAATACCCAGAACCACCAGCGCAAAGAACAGAATCGCAAAGTGCACCAGCAGCACCAGCTTGGCCAGCGGCCACAGCGAGGCGAAGCCAAAGTTAGCGACCGTGACGGCAATCAGCGCGAACACGCCGACCGGCGCGTAGCGCATAACCATATGGGTCACTTTAAACATGGTTTCGGAAATTGAACGGAATACCGTCACCAGCGGCTCACGGTGCGTCGCGGGCAGCGAAGAGAGGCCCAGGCCAAACAGCACCGAGAAGAAGATGATCGGCAGCATATCGCCTTTCGCCATGGAGGCGATGATATTGGTCGGCACCAGCGACAGAATCGTGCCCATCAGGCCATGCGCGTGGCTCTGCACTTCTGCCGTTGTGCTCTGGTATTTCGAAATATCCACCGTCGCCAGCTGCGACATATCAATACCGGCAGCCGGCTGGAACACGTTGGCCATGGTGATACCGATAATGATCGCAATGGTCGTGATCACTTCGAAATAGATGATGGTTTTGGCGCCAATTCGCCCCAACTGTTTTGCATCGCCAACGCCGGCGATGCCGACAATCAGCGTCGAAATAACAATCGGCACCACAATCATTTTAATCAGATGGATGAAAATATCGCCAGCCGGGGACAGCAGATTCATAACCAGCCAGTCACGGCTATCGCTATGATAATGCAGATAACTACCCAGAATAATACCCAGCACGAGGGCGATGAGAATTTGCCAGGCTAAGCTGACACGTGTTTTCTTCATAACGGCAAACTTCCTCAATGAAAAACACCATGCCATACAGGAATGGTATTCACTTGAAAGGGGGTGATTTGTGTTGCGTTTACTTTTAGAGGTTTTTAACGCGCAGTATCAGTATCATCTGTACGGTGTCTCGCGCAACCCTTTCAGAACAGGGCTTTTCACTGACAAAAATCATATTACTGCTAATTTCCACCAGTGATTATTTATAAGTTTTTGTTATAAAAACAAAATTTTTCCTCCATTTTCTATAAATCCCCTTCCGTAATTATTTTCGTTCAAAGATTCAAGTGAACGTTATTTAAACAATTCCAATAATGCGTGATCTGCCGCGCAAATAGTAAACAAAGCGACACGCGCCTCTGTTATTAACTTTTATGAGACATATTATTAACATCTTACAAGGAGAAAAAAAGCATGAGCCAAATTCATAAACACTCTATTCCTGCAAATATTGCAGACCGCTGCCTGATAAACCCGGAGCAATACCTGGCCAAATACCACCAGTCAGTCACCAACCCGGACGCGTTCTGGGGTGAAGAGGGAAAGATCCTCGACTGGATTCGGCCGTATACCAAAGTTAAAAACACCTCCTTTGCTCCCGGCAATGTCTCCATCAAATGGTACGAAGACGGTACGCTGAACCTGGCGGCTAACTGTCTCGACCGCCACCTGGCAACCCGCGGCGACCAGACAGCCATCATCTGGGAAGGCGACGATGCCAGCCAAAGTAAACACATTAGCTATCGCGAACTGCACCGCGATGTTTGCCGCTTCGCCAATACCCTGCTCTCTCTGGGCGTGAAAAAAGGCGACGTGGTGGCTATCTATATGCCGATGGTGCCGGAAGCGGCGGTGGCCATGCTGGCCTGCGCCCGCATTGGTGCCATCCACTCGGTGATCTTCGGCGGCTTCTCGCCGGAGGCGGTGGCCGGTCGCATTATTGATTCCAGCGCCCGCCTGGTCATTACCTCTGATGAAGGCGTGCGTGCCGGACGTAATGTGCCGCTGAAAAGGAACGTCGATGACGCGCTGAAAAACCCGAACGTCAAAACTATCGAAAACGTGGTGGTGCTCAAGCGCACCGGCGGCAACATCGATTGGTACGAAGGCCGCGACCTGTGGTGGCATGACCTGCTGGAAAACGCCAGCGACCAGCACCAGCCGGAAGAGATGAACGCCGAAGACCCGCTGTTTATCCTTTATACCTCGGGCTCCACCGGCAAGCCGAAAGGCGTGCTGCACACCACCGGCGGCTATCTGGTGTACGCCGCAACCACCTTTAAATATGTCTTCGACTACCATCAGGGCGACATCTACTGGTGTACCGCCGACGTGGGCTGGGTTACCGGCCACAGCTATCTGTTGTACGGACCGCTGGCCTGCGGCGCCACGACGCTAATGTTTGAAGGCGTGCCTAACTGGCCAACCCCGGCGCGCATGTGCCAGGTGGTTGATAAACATAAAGTGAATATTCTCTATACCGCACCAACCGCCATCCGCGCGCTGATGGCCGAGGGCGATAAAGCGACGACGGGCACCGATCGTTCATCGCTGCGCATCCTGGGTTCCGTAGGTGAGCCAATTAACCCGGAAGCCTGGGAATGGTACTGGAAGCAGATCGGTAACGAGAAGTGCCCGGTGATGGACACCTGGTGGCAGACCGAAACCGGCGGCTTCATGATTACGCCGCTGCCGGGCGCTATCGAGCTGAAAGCGGGATCCGCCAGCCGTCCGTTCTTCGGCGTACAACCCGCGCTGGTGGATAACGAAGGCCATCCGCAGGAAGGGGCGACCGAAGGCAACCTGGTTATCACCGACTCCTGGCCGGGCCAGGCGCGTACCCTGTTTGGCGACCACGAGCGCTTTGAGCAAACCTACTTCTCCACCTTCAAAAACATGTACTTCAGCGGCGACGGCGCGCGTCGTGATGAAGATGGCTACTACTGGATCACCGGCCGCGTCGATGACGTGCTGAACGTCTCCGGCCACCGCCTTGGGACTGCAGAAATTGAATCAGCGCTGGTATCGCATCCGAAGATTGCCGAAGCGGCCGTCGTCGGCATTCCGCACAGCATTAAAGGCCAGGCCATCTACGCCTACGTCACGCTGAACCACGGCGAAGAGCCGACGCCAGCGCTGTACGCCGAGGTACGCAACTGGGTGCGTAAAGAGATTGGCCCGCTGGCAACACCGGACGTGCTGCACTGGACCGACTCGCTGCCCAAAACCCGTTCTGGCAAAATCATGCGCCGCATTTTGCGCAAGATCGCTGCGGGCGACACCAGCAACCTCGGCGATACCTCAACGCTCGCCGATCCTGGCGTGGTGGATAAACTGCTGGAAGAGAAGCAGGCCATCACGATGCCGTCATAACGACAGTTTGCCCGGTGGCACTGTGCTCACCGGGCCTACGCGAATTGTAGGCCGGATAAGACGCCAGTCGCCATCCGGCAACAGACAGCTCTAAAACAACAACAACCTGTACCTCTGGAGACTCTGTGATGAATGATCAAATTTGTCAGCAGATAGAAGATAGTGCGCATTTCAGGGAGCTCGTCGAAAAACGGCAACGGTTTGCCACCTTCTTATCGCTGATTATGTTAGTCGTGTACGTCGGCTTTATTTTACTCATCGCTTTTGCCCCTGGCTGGCTTGGCACGCCGCTCCATCCGGGCACCAGCGTCACGCGCGGTATCCCGATTGGGATCGGTATTATCGTCATTTCCTTCCTGTTGACCGGCGTCTATGTCTGGCGGGCTAACAACGAATTCGATCGCCTGAACAAGGCCGTACTGCGTGAGGTAAAAGCATCATGAAGAAAGTCCTGACGGCGCTTGCCGCCACACTTCCTTTCGCAGCCAACGCGGCCGATGCGATTAGCGGGCACGTTGAGCGTCAGCCGACCAACTGGCAGGCGATTATCATGTTCCTGATTTTCGTTATGCTGACGCTGTATATCACCTACTGGGCCTCGAAGCGCGTACGTTCACGCAGCGATTACTACACCGCTGGCGGCAACATTACAGGGTTTCAGAACGGGCTGGCGATCGCCGGTGACTTTATGTCAGCGGCGTCATTCCTCGGTATTTCCGCGCTGGTGTACACCTCCGGCTACGATGGGCTGATTTACTCGCTCGGTTTCCTCGTTGGCTGGCCGATTATTCTGTTCCTGATTGCCGAACGTCTGCGTAATCTCGGTCGCTACACCTTCGCCGACGTCGCCTCTTACCGCCTGAAGCAGGGGCCAATCCGTATGCTTTCCGCCTGCGGTTCACTGGTGGTCGTGGCGCTGTACCTGATTGCCCAGATGGTGGGCGCGGGCAAGCTTATCGAACTGCTGTTCGGCCTTAACTACCACGTCGCCGTCGTGCTGGTGGGCGTGCTGATGGTGATGTACGTGCTGTTCGGCGGCATGCTCGCCACCACGTGGGTACAGATCATTAAAGCGGTACTGCTGCTGTTCGGCGCCAGCTTCATGGCCTTTATGGTGATGAAACACGTCGGCTTCAGCTTCAATAATCTGTTCACTGAAGCCATGGCGGTGCACCCGAAAGGCGCAGCCATCATGAGCCCAGGCGGGCTGGTGAAAGACCCGATATCGGCGCTGTCGTTAGGCCTCGGCCTGATGTTCGGTACCGCTGGTCTGCCGCATATCCTGATGCGTTTCTTCACCGTCAGCGATGCGAGCGAAGCGCGTAAGAGCGTGTTCTATGCCACCGGTTTTATGGGTTACTTCTACATTCTGACCTTTATCATCGGCTTTGGCGCGATCATGCTGGTAGGGGCGAATCCGGCGTTTAAAGATGCCGCGGGCGCGCTGATTGGCGGCAACAACATGGCGGCGGTTCACCTGGCCGATGCCGTAGGCGGTAACCTGTTCCTGGGCTTCATCTCTGCGGTCGCCTTTGCCACCATTCTGGCGGTGGTTGCTGGCCTGACGCTGGCGGGCGCTTCGGCGGTGTCTCACGACCTGTACGCTAACGTCTTTAAGAAAGGCGCGACCGAACGTGAAGAGCTGAAGGTTTCTAAAATCACCGTACTGGTGCTGGGCGTGGTGGCGATTCTGCTGGGTATTCTGTTCGAGAATCAGAACATCGCGTTCATGGTAGGCCTGGCGTTCTCCATCGCGGCAAGCTGCAACTTCCCGATCATTCTGCTCTCCATGTACTGGTCGAAGCTGACCACCCGTGGCGCGATGATTGGCGGCTGGCTGGGCCTGCTGACGGCGGTGGTGCTGATGATCCTCGGCCCAACCATTTGGGTGACGATCCTCGGTCACGAGAAGGCTATCTTCCCGTATGAATACCCGGCGCTGTTCTCGATTGCCATCGCCTTTATCGGGATCTGGTTCTTCTCTGCTACCGATAACTCCGCCGAAGGTAATCTTGAACGCGAGCAGTTCCGCGCGCAGTTCATTCGTTCGCAGACCGGTCTGGGCATCGACCAGGGCCGTGCGCATTAATGTTATCCTCCCCGGCCTTCCAGGCCGGGGATCACAGTTTTATCCCCCGCAGATGAAGCCCGTCACGTTTATTCACCGGGAATACGTATCCCACTTCACAATGATTATTTCCGGGTTGTGAAGCGCCTTCCACTCCAGAATTTTTCTCCGCTTTTTTTATTATTCTGCTCCCCTTACCCACTCGCTGACGAAAAATTATTTCTATGCTCCCCTGACTAATATTATTAGCTAATAACAAAAATAGCCTTTTATTAATTCATTGTATTTATCCTACAGGAGCAATAATTCATGAAACGTTTATTCTGCGTCAGCCTGCTCTGCGCGAGCGGCCTGCTAACGGCTGCCTCCAGCTTCGCTCAGCAGGATGTCACCCTCAGAATGTCATGGTGGGGAGGGAAATCACGCCACGAAGTGATGCTCAAAGCGTTGGAAGACTTTGAAGCTCGTCATCCGGGAATTAAAGTGCACGCCGAGTATATGGGCTGGGACGGCTATCTTGAGCGCATGACCACGCAGATATCCGGCGGCCAGGAGCCGGATGTGATGCAAATTAACTGGCCCTGGTTCCCCATTTTTTCCCGCACCGGCGATGGGTTTTACGATATCAACAAACTGGGTGATGTATTCGACCTCAGCCAGTACCCGGCGAAAGAATTAAAATCCACGACCATTAATGGCAAGCTAAATGCGATTCCCATTTCGCTGAACGTGCCCGGGTTTTATTACAATACGGAAACCTGGAAAAAGGCGCAGCTCACCTACCCGCAAAGCTGGGACGACCTGTTTGCCGCTGGCAAAATATTTAAAACGCGGCTCGGCGATGAGTATTACCCGCTTATTTTTAACGATCAGGATACCTTCCTGATGGTGAACTGTTATATGTCGCAAAAGTACAATACGCCAATGTTTACCGCCGATGGTAACCACTTCGCCTGGAGCAAAGCGCAGTGGCATGAAGCCTTCAATTTTATTCAGCGTCTGGTCAACGATCACGTGATGCCCGGCCCGAAATACCTCGCCTCGTTCGGTAAATTCGATTTTATCGACAGCAAATACTGGCAGGACGGCAAATGGGCGGGCACCTACACCTGGAACGTGGTGATTCAGTACTATGCGCCAAAGCTGACGCCGCCGGCGAAGCTGGTGCTGGGTGACTATGTCATGTACCCCGGAGCCACTAACGCCAGCGCCTATTTTAAAGTGTCGTTGACCTATGCCATCAGCAAGGTAACGAAGCATCCGAAGGAGGCGGCAAAGCTATTGAATTTCTTGCTCAACGATCCGCAGGCCATTGCAGCCATCAGGCTGGAGAACGGCATTCCGTTGAGCAGCATTGCGATCAAAACGCTCACCGACAACGGCACGCTGACCAATGACAATCCGTCGGTCGCCGGATTTAACGCCGCACAGAGGTTAACGTCTGAATCAACGGCCACGTCGTGGATGGAGGATCAGAAAATGCAGTCCTTTTTCAAGGAGGCGCGACAGAATATGGACTACGGGCGGATGACGCCGGAACAGGCGGCAGATGACTTTGTGGCAAAGGCTGAGCGGTTGATGAAGCGGTCTGCGGCGCGTCATTAGCGGCGGTGATTGCCCCTCTCCCCACGGGGAGAGGGTTGATGCCGCAGTCCGCGTGATTCGCTGCCTTACGGCAACATCAGCAGCAGCGTTTTAATCTCAAACGGCGTAAACATCAGCGTCACGCTTCCCTCGACGACCGCGATCTCCTCTTCCACCTCTTCCATCAGGTTGGCAAGGTAGCAGCACGTCACGCCCGCCGGTAACCGGAGCGTTGCCGCCGCCTGCACGCCGTCAAACTCATAGGCACGCAGCACCAGCGCGCGGACGTTTTCCGCTTTTTTGACCGTCTCCAGGCACACATGCGGCGAGTCGCAGGCCACAAACGATGCGCCCTCTTCGGCCTCCTGCGGCCGCGCAGCACCCTGATACACCCGCAGCGGGTTGTTGAATAAATACGCCTCGCGGTTTACTGCCCCCACCACTTCATCGCCGCAGTGTGGGAACAGCGCATAGGAAAAACGATGCTCGCCGGCATCAGCGTTGACGCCCGGGTAGAGCTGCGAGCGCAGCAGATTGAGATCCAGCACGCCGTCTTTGGCGTAGTGCCCGTATTTACTGTCGTTCAGCAGCGCCACTCCGTAATCCGGCTGCGAGTAGTCAATCCACTTATGGGCACAAATCTCAAACTGCGCCGCGTCATAAACGTTATTGACCCTGGCGCTGCGGCGAATTTTGCCAAACTGAATGTCACAGCTTACCCGTTCACTCAGCACGTTCACCGCAAAGGCGGTGCGCAGCATTTTCTCGCGTTCATGCCAGTCCACGACGGTTTCAAAGGTCAGCCGTTTGCTGCCGGGTTGCAGGCTGATTTTCTGCGTCAGCGTCGAGCGACCATAGCGATAGTACTGCTCAACAACGGCGGCTGCGCCTTCGCGTCGGGCCGAGGTCGCGATCATCTCAAAGCACGCCGGTTCACGCTGACGGTAGGTAATGTCGATATCCCAGCAGTCGCCGCAGATGTCGTCATACACCGCCAGCCGGTTGCCGACGGTGCCAGGTTGCAGCAGCGAGCGGCCGGCCTGCTTGTCCACCAGCGCCACGATATGCCCCTGCGCATTAAACTCAACGCACAGCAGATCGTTTTCCAGCCGCTGCGGCTGCGCCACCGCCTGCGGAAGCGCCGCAGACACGGTGGGTTCAACGATCCGATAACCAAATGCCGGTACCGCCACGCGTGCGGGCTGGCCCGCCAGCATCAGCCACTCTTCGCGATCGAAACCGCTCAGATTATGAATGACGAACGCATCGGGCCGCTCGCCTGCGCGCGCAAGGCCATCGCCGATGAATTGTTCCACCTGCGCCAGCAGCGCCTCATAGCGGGCGACAGATTCGTCGTACACGCGCTTGATGGATGAGCCCGGCAGAATATCGTGGAACTGGTACAACAGCGCTTCTTGCCAGATAGCCTCAAGCTGCGCCGTTGGGTACGCCGTTTCATCGTGCAGCCAGCGGCGGCTGGCGACAAACTCCAGCTCGCGCAGCGCATTTTCCAGCTTACAGTTAAACCACTTGTTGCGCGCCTGCGTTGTCAGCGTGCCCTGATGCTTCTCCAGATACAGCTCGCCGTGGTAATGCGGATAGCGCTCGCAGCGCTGGGCAATATGCTGGAAGAAGTCGATCGCGTAGCCCTGCTTCACCGGCGCGATACCGCTGAGGTTTTTGATTCGCCGCAGCCGCGCCAGATGCTCTTCGCCAGGGCCCCCGCCGCCGTCGCCAATACCAAACAGCATCAGCGCCTGGTCGCAAACGGCCGCTTCACGGTAGGCCGTTTCAATACGCCGAATGCTACGCGGCGCGGCTGGGCCGTTGTAGGTCTCTTCCGGCAGCATATGCGCCAGCACGCTGCTGCCGTCAATTCCGTGCCAGATAAACGTATGGTGGGGAAAGGCGTTATGCTCATTCCACGACAGCTTCTGCGTCATAAAGTAGTCAACGCCAGACTTGCGCATAATCTGCGGTAGGTTGGCATTGTAGCCAAACACATCGGGCAGCCAGAGCATCCGCGTCGTCTGGCCAAATTCACGCTGAAAGAACTGGCGCCCGTAGAGAAACTGACGCACCAGCGACTCACCGCTGGGCACGTTCGTATCCGCCTCTACCCACATGTCGCCCTGAATCTCAAAACGCCCTTCTCGCACCTGACGCTGCACGCGCGCATACAGCTGCGGGTAGCCCTCCTTCACCCACTGAAACAGCTGCGGCTGGCTGGCGCCAAAATGGTAGTCCGGATCGTCGGCTAGCTGTGCCAACGCCGTCGCGAAGGTGCGCGCGCCCTTGCGTTTGGTTTCCCGGATCGGCCATAGCCAGGCAAGATCGATATGCGCATGGCCGATCCCCACCACGCTGACCGTCGGATCGCCGCCACGCTTATTTAGCTCTACCGCCAGCGCCCGCCGGCAGGCCGCAATCGCTTCATCATCGTAGCGGGACAGACCGTTAAGCGCCTCGCTCAGGCAGGACAACACGCGCTTGAAGCGGGCGCAAGCGCGATCCAGACAGCCCAGCAGATCGGCCAACACCCAGGCATCGTAGTAAAGATCGCGCAAAGCCGCATTGCAGGTGGCAATATGCGCCTGTGCCAGCACGCCGCTGCGCAGCGATCCAAAGAGATCGTTACAGGCCAGATCCAGCCACAGATCGACCTCTCGCCGCCCCTCCAGCGGCAACACCACTTTCCCCGCCTGGCCAAGACTGGGCTCAAAGGTGGAGTCGACGTTGGTCAGCCCCCGCAGCGGCGTGCCATCGCTCGC
This sequence comes from Kluyvera genomosp. 2, assembly GCF_036759865.1. Classification (NCBI taxonomy): domain Bacteria; kingdom Pseudomonadati; phylum Pseudomonadota; class Gammaproteobacteria; order Enterobacterales; family Enterobacteriaceae; genus Kluyvera; species Kluyvera genomosp. 2. The sequence continues at coordinate 79,491 of NZ_JAPKIA010000018.1, read as the reverse complement.
CACCACCAGCGCTTCGCCGCCGCAGTCGAACAGCACCACCGCCTCTTCCACCTTCACACCGTCCGGCACCACGCCGCGCACGTTCACCCATGCACAGTCCCACAGCGCTCCCCAGCGTTCTCCGAGGTGAAATTCATGCGGCTCGCCCTGTTCACGCCGGGCAAAAGGCACCGGTTCTGGCGTCAAAAATCCATTTACCGTTAATTCACACACCGGCGTATAGATCGCCATTTTTATTTGTTGAATTTGATAATCAATATCACGCAGTAATTTATCATCGAAGCTGAGCATGCAATATTCCTTTATAGGCGAAGGGCGGGCGGAAAGATAAATAAAGCGCAGGTAGTAGATAAGTTATGAATATTGAAATCCGTGACTCGCGACAAAAACAGAAAAATAAGAAGGTAAATATTTAATACCTATTTATTTAATAAATAATTAATACTCAATATATTTTCATGCTCAACTCCATCCTATTTATCCCTTAAGATTCATCTTGCATAAGATCACATTATTCACCGCAGCAGGTGATAAGCATCACGATTGCTTTATAAAAAAGAATGACGATGATCACTTTAAATTTTTAATCTCTGTGACCAGTACCTCATTTTCATCGTCGATGCGCCATAACGCGGCCTGAGCATGCCGCCGACGCGCGACATTTCAGGTCTCACTTTTTATGCTTAGCTCATTCGGACTCGGTCAGGCTGCGCGCAAAGCGGGCCAGGCGTTGAGGGCTTAACAGCAGCGGCAAAAACAGAGGGCTGCCCGCGGGCGGCGACGTTAGCCAGCGTTCCAGCGTGTCGACATAGTGCAAAAGCTGGTTTTGATGCTGGCGCAGCGTATCGGCAGGCAGCGCGTTATCGCCGTAGCGGTCGCGCCAAAGCAGGTCAACGGTGGCCCCGGCTACCCGGGAGAACATCTGGCTGTAGATTTCCGCATTGCGCCAGGCGGCGTGCAAAATCTCCAGCGAATCGTCAGGGCAGGTTATGCGTGGCAGTAGCTCACGCAGCGTCTGCACCGCGTTGGCAGCAAGGAAGCAGGCGGCTTCCTTTTCAAGGCTAATCAGCTGGCGCTGCTCCTGGCCTAAGGCCGGATCGTCGGCCGGAATCAGCGGCTGCCAGGCCTGAAGCCAGTTGGCGCTGCGGGTGTCCATATGTAGCACCTGCTGCGCCTGGGAAATACCGTCCGGTACCTGGCTCTGATAATGCAGGCGGCGGCCCAGCAGGTTGGGCGTTTTACACAGCCAGTCGTAGCTGGAAGGAAACAACGCCGCCAGCCGCTGCCGGTCCTGCGGCGTGCGAAAGCGCAGCTGTCGCTGCTCGACCCAGCGGTCGAACACCGACGCCGTCGCGCCGTCCGTGACCTGGTTCGCGGCCATCAGGCCAATCAAATTGATGCTGTTTGCCGAGTCCATGACCCGGCTGTCGGGCATCCACTGCCAGCTCACGCGGGAGGTAATCGCCTCCACTTCGTTGCCGGTGGCGCTGATGGCCCAGCTCAGACGACCGCTGATTTCATCGGCCAGGTAGCACGGTAGCGCCGTCCAGCCGTAGCCGGTGCCGACCAGATCGTATTCGATCCACTTTTTGTGGCCGGGCAGCCCGACGATGTGCGGATGGTTAGCAAAACCAGGATGGTAGTCAATTTCGGTGGCTTTGACGGCGGCACGAACGTCATCCGGCAGCGCGGAGAGCACCGTCGCCAGCTGCTGGCGCGGCCAGCTGTCATCAATAAAGTCGCGCAGCACCAGCTTTTTACCGTGGCTGCGCAGCTGGCTCCAGACACTGTAAAGCCCCTGCTGCCAGCCCGCGGTCTGGAAGGCTGGCGTCGTCAGGCCAAGCACCACGCCGCTGAGATGCGGTAGCGCCGGAAGAAGCGGGGAAAATATTGCCGCATAAAAATGTGGCCAGAAATCCGGTGAGCTTTTTTCGTCGAACGTTAATTCCGGGAATTTACGCTTGATGATGTCGTCCGTCGGCGCGGCCTCACCCTGAAGCCAGAAGGAGAGATTATTTTCCGCCAGATAACGATCGACGCGTTTTAAATACTGCAACGCGTAATTTTGTTGATGAATAAGGTTCTCGACGTTCAGCTTCTGACTCAACGGCGAGGGCGTAGCCAGAATAGAAAGCAGTTCCTGTTGGTGCAGGATGATACCGGTGAAACCATGCTGTTTCGCACTTTTAACACCCTGAATAAACCAGGGCCAGTTCCAGATAAAAGTGCTATTCAGCTCCATCAGCTGATGTGGAATACGTTTCATCGCCCTCACCCTGCAAATAAATATGTGCTTATCATAATCGAGGATGTCATGAAAAAATATGCGCTGGTCGGTACCGGGGGTCGTGCGGGTCTGTATATTTCCGCCATTGGCGGACAGTGGCGTGAGAATGCGAAAATGGTCGCCTTTTGCGATACCAATCAGACGCGCATGAACTACGCCAACCAACTGTTGCAAAAAGAAGGCGCCGAGCCGGTTTCGACCTGGAAAGCGGCACAGTTTGAAGAGATGATCCGCGAAACGCGTCCGGATATCATCATCGTCACCACCATGGACCGCACCCACGATGATTACATCGTCCGCGCGCTGCATGCGGGCTGCGACGTGATCACCGAAAAGCCGATGACCATCGATGAAAAGCGCGCGCTGCGTATTCTCGACGCGATTGAAGAGACCGGGCATTCCGTCCGCGTAGCGTTCAACTACCGCTACGCGCCACACCATAGCAAAGTGCGCGAACTGCTGATGCAGGGCGTGATTGGCAACGTGACCTCGGTGCACTTCGAGTGGCTGCTCAACACCGAACACGGCGCAGACTACTTCCGCCGTTGGCACCGAGAAAAACGCAACAGCGGCGGCCTGCTGGTGCATAAATCCACCCATCATTTCGACCTGATGAACTTCTGGCTAGCGAGCTACCCTGAGCGCGTTTACGCCGAAGGCAGCCTGCAATTTTACGGCAAAGAGAACGCCGAAAAACGCGGCGTAACCCAGTTCTATCCACGCACCCACGGCTACGCGGAGGCCAAAGATGATCCGTTTGCGCTCAACATGGCGGACAACGCTCAACTGAAGGCGCTGTACCTCGACGCCGAGCATGAAGATAACTACTTCCGCGATCAGAGCGTGTTCAGCGACGGCATCACCATCGAAGACACCATGTCGGTGCTGGTGAAGTATCAGAACCAGGTGCAGCTCACCTATTCACTGAACGCCTACCTGCCGTGGGAAGGGTTGAACGTGGTCTTCAACGGTACCGAAGGCCGTCTGGAGATGAAAATCGTCGAGAAATCCTACGTTAACGCCGGTGGTAAACGCGAGAACGAAGGCAGCCTGGAACAGTGTGATATCACCGTGTTCCCGATGTTTGCCGAACCGTGGAAAGCCGAGTTCAGCCTGGGCGAAGGCGGCCACGGCGGCGGCGATAACGCCATGCTGGCCGACCTGTTCGGCGAGCCGGGCAATGACCCATTACAGCGCGCAGCCGACCATCGCGCGGGGGCCATGTCCATCCTCACCGGTATTGCGGGCAACATCTCCATGCAGCAGCAGCGCCCGGTGAACTTTAAGGAGTTTGAGCTGGTTTCCCGTCTGGCGAAACGCTAAGCGTTTCATTCCGGCGCGGCCCGTACCGCGCCGGAGCGACCGGTCAGTATTTTGCAGTTACTCACCTGTTTAATAACATGATTTCTGGCTCTGTCCCGGAGACAATAATGAATAAACTCGTTTCAGGTGTTATCGCATCGCTGTTATTTTCCTGTACCGCTACCTGGGCCCAGCAGCCCGTTGAACTGCGTATGTCGTGGTGGGGGGGCAACAGCCGCCACCAGGCTACCCTTAAGGCGCTCGAGGCCTTCGAGAAAAAATACCCCGATATCAAAGTAAAGGCCGAATACACCGGCTGGGACGGCCATCTCTCACGCCTGACCACACAAATCGCAAGCGGCACCGAGCCGGACGTGATGCAGACCAACTGGCCGTGGCTGATTATTTTCTCCAAAAATGGCGAAGGCTATTACGATCTTAACAAACTGAAAGACCAACTCGATTTAAGCCAGTATCAGGCGAAAGATCTGCAGTCCACGACCGTGAAAGGCAAACTTAACGGCCTGCCTATCTCGGTCAACGCGCCGGTCTTTTACTACAACGACGTCTCCTGGAAAAAGGCCGGGCTGGCCTATCCGAAAACCTGGGATGAGCTGTTTGCCGCCGGAAAAGTGTTCCAGCAAAAGCTGGGCGACAACTACTACCCGTATGCCATGGTCGACCAGGACGTTATTTTGCTGTTGAACGCCTACATGATGCAGAAATACCAAAAGCCGATGTTCGATAACGACGGCAAGTTTACCTGGGATGACGCGCAGTGGGCCGAAGCGTTTAGCTTTGTGAAGCGCCTGAGCGACGATCGGGTGGTGCCTTCACCCAAGAAGCTTTCGTCATACGGCAAAGGCAATCTGTATGAAATGAAGCCATGGATTGCCGGAGAATGGGGCGGCACGTTCACCTGGAATATCTCCATCCGCATGTACATCAATAACCTGACGCCCCCTGCCCATCTGGTGCTGGGGGATTACGTTATGCAGCCTGGCACAACCGAATCCGGCGTCTACTTTAAAACGGCGCAAATGTTCTCAGTGGCCAAATCGACCCGCCATCCAAAAGAGGCCGCCATGCTGGTCAATTTCCTGCTTAATGACCCGCAGTCTATTGCAGTGCTGGGGCTGGAGCGCGGTATTCCGCTCAGCAAAGCAGCAGAAACGTTGCTAACACAACAAGGGGTTATTGACCCGAACGATCCGGTGGTGGCGGGACTACGCCAGGCTCAGGCGCTGCCGACGACGGTTGTCGCCACGCCGTATATTGAAGATTTACAGGTTGTCGATCAGTTCATGTCCGCACGCGAGAAGCTCGATCAGGGCAATCAAACGCCTGCTCAGGTGGCCGCCGATTTCCGCCAGCAGGTGGAGCGTATCGTTCGGCGTTTGAACCGCGGAGCCTGATGGTGCCGCGCTTACCCGGCCTACCACGTCGAATGTAGGCCGGGTAAGCGTACGCGCCACCCGGCCTACCACGTCGAATGTAGGCCGGGTAAGCGTACGCGCCACCCGGCAAAATTCACCACCGAGGCCTAGAACATAATCCAGCCAACCAGCGGAGCAACCAACACCATCACCACGCCGGAAAGCATCATCACCAGGCTTGCCACAACCCCTTCCTGCGGGCCAAGCTCATAGGATCGCGCCGTACCGGCGCCGTGCGATGCCGCGCCAAATCCGGCCCCTTTGGCCATTCCTTCGCGAATCGCGAGCCGCAGAAAAAGGACGTCGCCAATCGCCATACCAAATACGCCGGTCACAACGACAAACAGTGCCACCAGCTCCGGCTGGCCACCGAGCGATTTCGCCGCCGCCAGCGCAAACGGCGTGGTGATTGAACGCACCGCCAGGCTGCGCTGAATTTCATCCGACAGCGTAAACAGCCGCGCCAGCCACACGGAACTGGTCACCGCCACCACCGTTGCCGTCACCACCCCGGCGGAAAGCGACATCCAGTGGCGTTTGATAATCGCCAGATTATCGTACACCGGCACCGCAAACGCGATGGTCGCCGGCCCCAGCAGCCACAGCAGCCAGTGCGCCTCGCCCATGTAGTTCTGGTAGGAGATATGACCAAACACCAACATCAGCACCAGCAGTACCGGCGTGAGCACCAGCGGCATCAGCGGCAGCTTACGAAAGCGGCGATACAGGCGCTTATTGGCAAAGTAAAGTACCAGGGTAATCACCAGGCATAACACGCTCAGCTGAAAGTTACTCATGGCGCATCCGCTTCAGTTCGTAGCGATAAACCTTATCGACCACCCACGCGGTCGCCCCTAGCACCATCATCGTGCTCAGCGCGATGACAAGAAAAATACGCCAGCCGTCGACCATCAGCAGCTGAGCGTAATTCACTACCGCCACAACCGCCGGCACGAAAAACAGCAGCATCTCCGCCAGCAGCCAGCGCGACCCGGCACGCACCCACTTCAGCGGCACCACGTGGCAGACAATCAGCGCCAGCAGCAGCATCATACCCACCAGGTTGGCGGGCAGCGGCAGATGCCACCAGCGCACCAGATATTCAGCAAAAACAAACAGTCCTGCGTACAGCACAACCTGTACCGGCACCTGCAGACGGTTTAACACGGAGGGCACAACGCGCCCTAAGGCCTCAGCCATGGAGGGATGTCCAGAAAAAATCACAGGCGCACAGTATAGTGAGGCAACGATGATGACAGAAATGAATTAAACTCATCGGTAGCATAGTTTAGAGGCATAATCATGGACATTAGAACGCTGCGCTACTTTGTCGAAGTCGTTCGCCAGCAGAGCTTTACCCGCGCCGCAGAGAAGCTCTTTGTCACGCAACCGACGATCAGCAAGATGCTCAAAAATCTGGAAGATGAGCTGAACTGTACTCTGCTGATTCGCGATGGGCGCAAACTGCTGATGACCGATACCGGACAAGTGGTGTTCGAGCGCGGGCTGGCGATTCTCGATGAGTTTCGCCAGTTGGAAGCCGAGCTCAGCGACATTAATCATCTTAACAAAGGCGTGCTGCGTCTCGGCATTCCGCCAATGGTCGGCATGCTGATGGCCGGGCCGATTGGTCTGTTTCGTCAGCGCTACCCCGGCGTTGAGCTAAAAATCGCCGAATTCGGCGGCTTAACCGTGCAACAGGCGGTGATGAACGGCGAACTGGACCTGGCCATGACGGCGCTGCCGGTAGAAGAAGAGAGCGCGCTGACCACACGGCTCTTGTTCAGCCACCCACTTTGCGTACTGGTACCGCGCTCCGGCGACTGGCTGGAGCAAACCTCGGTGTCGCCGCAGCAGCTCGCCGCCCATCCTTTGCTGATCTACAACGAAGATTTCGCCCTGAGCCGCCAGCTGATGCAGCTGTTTGCCCGTCACAACGTGAAGCCGCGTATTGCGGTGCGCAGCGGTCAGTGGGATTTTCTCGCCGCGATGGTGCAGGCGGGCGTCGGCGTGGCGATTCTGCCGGAGCCGATTTGCCGCAGGCTTGATGAGAAAACCCTGCGCTGGCTGCCGCTGGAGAGCGATTTGCGTTGGCAGTTGGGAATGATTTGGCGGGAAGGTGTCTATTTGTCTCACAGCGCCCAGGCGTGGCTGAAGTGCTGTGAGGGGTTTAAGGTGCCGGAGTAGAAGTTCAGGCGCGGTGTGTTCCCTCTCCCTTTTTAAGGGAGAGGGAACACACCAGCGCACGCTTTATCCGTATTACGCGTCTTCTATCAACAGCGCTTCCAGCAGGTCGAGATCGTGCAGCAGCTTCTGTAGCGTCTCATTGCTGATCTGCCTTGTCGCACGCAGGTGGTACAGCTCCCCGCGCTCCGAGCGCAGCGCCGCGAGGCGGAAACGGCGTTCCAGCTGTTCTTCCAGCATCGACGTCTCCACATCATTACGCCCGTCGGCCCGACGGCGCAGGTTACCAATTACCCTTGAACTGACTTCAGTAAGCAGCTGGTTATCTATGTTCTCGTTGGCATCCGCCGCCAGACGCTCTTCCATTTTCTGAATAGCGACAATTGCCACATCGGCCGTTGCCGCGCGCGCCAGACGCTCTTCATTACGCTGCTGGACATGATCGGTGGATTCGATATGACGCAGCAGAATCGGCAGCGCCACGACGCCGACAAACAGCGAAAACAGAATGACCCCGGCAGCGAGAAAAATCAGCTCATAGCGCGCCGGGAACACGTCGCCGCTCGGCAGCAGCAGCGGAATAGAGAGAACACCGGCAAGCGTAATCGCCCCGCGCACCCCGGCAACCGAAGAGATCAGCAGTTCGCGCGTGGTCCAAGAGCCGAACTCCAACGGTTTCTTTTTCAGGAAGCGCTGGCTGAGCTTACGCATCGTCCATAGCCAGCCAAAACGCACCAACATCAGCGCCGCGTAGATCAGGATAATGTCGGTAAACAGCATCCACGTTTCCACGTTCGGGTCGGCTTCCGCAGCCACCAGCGAGCTGTGCAGGATGTCCGGCAGCTGCAGACCCAACAGCAGGAATACCATGCCGTTGAACACAAACTCGAGCATCGACCACGTACTGTTGGCGCGCAGGCGCATGGCCAGGGGCGCGGTACGCATTACGCCGGAGCGGGTGATGGTCATCCCGGCGGCGACCGCCGCCAGAATGCCGGAGACGCCGATATGTTCAGCAATCAGGTAAGAAGCAAACGGCAGCAGGAACAGCAGGACAATCTGCGTGGCAGGCTCATCGCCGCCCCAGCGGCTGAGAAAGCGCATTGAGCGGCCGTACAGCCAGCTCACCACGAAGCCCGCCAGGATACCGCCGATCGCCACCTTGAGGAACTCTACCGTGGCCCCGCCAACGGTAAAGACCATGGTGCCCATCGCGACCGCCACGGCAAACTTCAGCGACACCAGGCCAGAAGCGTCGTTCATCAACGCCTCGCCCTGTAGTATGCCCATAATTTTTTTCGGAATACGCCCTTCGCCCACGATGCCGGAAAGCGCCACCGCATCGGTTGGCGACAGCACCGCCGCCAGCGCAAACGCCGGAATCAGCGGAATGCCAGGGACAATCCAGTAGATCAGGAAGCCAATCCCGACCACCGTCACCAGCACTAACGCCAGCGCCAGGCCGAGGATCTCCCTGCCGTGTTCGATAAACTCGCGGGTCGGTGTCTTCCAGCCGTCGGCAAACAGCAACGGCGGGATAAACAGCACCAGAAAAAGCTCAGGATCGAATTCAACGTGCAAACCAAAGGTCGGCCAGGCCAGTAGCGCACCGATGAGGATTTGCATTAAAGGAAGTGGGACCTGGAAGGGCAGTACGCGCGTAACCACCCCGGAGAGCGAAACCACGAGGGTCATGATAAGTATGGTAAAGAATATTTCCATGCGTTCCCTGTTTACAGCGTTGTCTTATTATTCAAAGCATGAAGCGTCGTGCTTCTAATCATACGCGTATCAGAGTAACGCAAAAGGAAACGAGAAGTGGCCGAAAAGAGAAAAAAAGTCCAGACCCGTAGTTCGACGGGGGTGAACAAAAAAAAAACCCGCCAGCCGGCGGGTTCTTGAGAGACCAGAATAGACTTAGATAGCCCAGCCGCCTGCGTAGAAAACCACCAGCGCGACGGCGATAAGCACGGTACCGATATTCAGTTTACGCCATTCGCCGGATACCACGCGGCCTACGACCAGCGTCGCGAAGCCGATCATAATGCCGGTAACGATGTTACAGGTCAGCACAATCATCACCGCGGTGATCAGACCGGACATGGCGTCAACGAAGTCGTTGAAGTCGATGCGCGCCACGTTGCTCAGCATCAGCAGGCCAACGTACATCAACGCCGGTGCCGTAGCATAGCCCGGAACCAGGTAGGACAGCGGGGACAGGAACAGAATCAGCAGGAACAGAACGCCGACGGTAATGGCCGTCAGGCCCGTTTTACCGCCTGCCGCGGTACCCGCAGCAGATTCGATATACACCGCCGCCGGTGCGGCACCCACGACCGCCGAGAACACGCTGCTCAGGGAGTCGGTAGTCAGCGCTTTACCGCCGTTGATGATCTGACCGTCTTTATCCAGCAGGTTTGCCTGCCCGGCTACCGCGCGGATGGTGCCGGTAGCGTCGAATACCGCCGTCATCACCAGCGCCAGCACGCTTGGCAGAACGACCGGGTTCAGCGCGCCCATGATATCCAGGCTGCCGATCAGCGAGTTGCCGTTGTCATCGCTCAGCGACGGCATAGCGAAGACGCCAGAGAAGTGCACGTTCGGATCGAAAATCAGGCCGACGATAGACACCCCAATAATGGTCAGCAGAATGCCGCCCGGGACCTTGAGTTTTTCCAGCCCGATGATCATCGCCAGCCCCACCAGCGTCATCACCACCGGGAAGCTGTTGAACTGGCCCAGCGCCACCGGCAGGCCGTCCAGTGGGTTTTTCACCACCATGCCCACGCCGTTAGCGGCGATCAGCAGCAGGAACAGGCCGATACCGATGCCCGTGCCGTGCGCAATGCCCTGCGGCAGATTGCGCAAAATCCAGCTACGAATACCGGAAGCTGAGATAATGGTAAACAGCACGCCCATCAGGAACACGGCGCCCAGGGCTACCGGCACGCTGATGTGCTGGCCCAGCACCAGGCTGAAGGCGGTGAAGGCGGTCAGTGAAATGGCGCAGCCAATGGCTAAAGGCAGGTTCGCCCACAGCCCCATCACGATAGAGCCGACACCGGCTACCAGGCAGGTCGCCACAAAGACGGCCGCGGGCGGAAAGCCCGCTTTGCCCAGCATACCCGGCACGACGATCACCGAGTAAACCATCGCCAGGAAGGTCGTCAGACCGGCGACAATCTCCTGACGAACGGAGCTACCACGAGCAGAAATTTTAAACCAGGCGTCTAATGAACCGCCGGTACGCGCTGAAGGCGTAGACATAGAAAACATCCCCTGAGAGTTTTTATCATTCGTGCGTCTGCGTGGTGGAACATCCACTGCCAGCTAAGCGTCATCTCCATGTGCTACATTGCGGCAAAGGGGAGCCACAAAAAAAGCAAACGATTAACTCCGCGCAGACAAAACGAGAATCGGAATACCTCATCTTCGCGGGTGCGATATGAGGTGAGCCTGGTCATTTTCGGCACAAGATGCGGCCGGAAATTCAAGGCAAACGATTATCTGGCTTTTATGCCCTCTTTTTCAACAGAAGTTTGCCCTGGTTTATGAAAATTAACGATTGCCGATGAAGAATTGGCCAACCCATGCGCAAACGTTATCGTTTATGCGCAATCCGGCAACAATTCTGTGGCAAAGATGTCGCTAATCGATAAGCGTTATTCGTCTTCCAGCAAACGTGCGCCGGTACCTTCCTGACCGAGTTTATCGCCCGGGTTACGCAGTGGACAATCGCGCAACGACATACAGCCGCAGCCAATGCAGCCATCGAGCTGGTCGCGCAGGGCCTCCATGGCATGAATACGCTTATCCAGCTCTTCCCGCCATTGGGTGGTGAGGTGCTTCCAGTCGCGCGGCCCTAACGTGTGGTTTTCCGGCAGCACGCTAAAGGAATCGCCGATGGTCGCCAGCGGAATACCGAGACGTTGCGCGATTTTAATGATCGCCACATAGCGCAGCACATCGCGCTTATAACGGCGCTGGTTGCCGCTGTTGCGCGTGCTATGAATCAGCCCTTTACTCTCATAAAAATGCAGTGCAGAGACCGCAACCCCAGTTCGTTTCGCTACCTCACCGGGCGTTAGCAGAGATTTTATGCGGGTCGATTTTTTTTCCATAATACGCTTTACCTCAAGTTAACTTGAGGAATTATACTCGCCGACAGACAAAAAATCGACGCGAAAATAGACAACGGGGAGAGCCTTATGTCACATCGGGATATTATTCATACGCTCATTGAATGGATAGATGAACATATCGATCAACCGCTTAATATCGACATCGTGGCCAGAAAATCCGGCTATTCGAAGTGGTATCTGCAACGGATGTTCCGCACCGTGATGCACCAGACGCTAGGGGAGTATATTCGCCAGCGACGCCTGCTGCTGGCGGCAGAAGCGCTGCGCACCACCCAGCGCCCCATCTTCGATATTGCCATGGATCTGGGCTATGTCTCACAGCAGACGTTCTCTCGGGTATTCCGCCGTGAGTTCGACCGCACGCCGACGGATTATCGCCACCATATCTCCGCATAGTATTGCTCTGCCGCGGCTCACGGGGCCGCGGCGTTGACAAAAATCCTGCGTTTACCTCTGGTGAATAAAACAACAAACGTGATATAGTTCACACATTGAGATGAAACAAAAACACTGTTTCATTCGATTTGTGAATGCCTTTAGATAGCCTGAGCGCCTCGCGCCTCAATCAATAAGTGCTGTCAGGGCAGCTTGTTGTTTATCTCTGAGGATAAGGTCTCATGGTTTCGATTACCGCAGGCGTTGCGTTGTTACGCTGGCCGTTGACCAGCGCGGTACTGATGTTTCTCGCCAGTACGCTGAAAATTCAATTTCGTAAATCTGACTATGCCGGGCTCGCCGTCATCAGCGGTCTGCTAGGGGTAGCCGCCGCCTGCTGGTTTGCGACCGGATTACTGGGCATCACCCTCGTGGATATCGCCACTATCTTCAACAATATTAAAGATGTGATGGTGGAAGTGATGAGCCAGGCACCGCCGGAATGGCCGGTCGCCCTCTACTGATAATGAAGCCCCGATGCGTCGGGGCTTTTTATTGCCCGAACCTATGAAAAAGCCCTATCCCGGAAAGGGCTTTTGACGCCGCTCAGCTAAAATAAAAAGATCCCCCTGCGGAGCGTCGCCTCATGAACGCCATGCCTTTTTATCGCCTGATTACGGCCAGCTTCAGCGCGCTGCTGCTTATCTGCGCCGTCGCACAGGCGGAAGAAAAAACCGATGCGCTGGAAATTAACATCGACAGCGTTATGCAACCCTGGCGCGGCGACCTGCCGGGCATGCTCGACAGGCGCGTTATTCGGGTCCTCACCACCTACAGTAAGACCTTCTTTTTTATTGATAAAGGTCAGCAGCGCGGCGCCACACACGATATTTTCGCCGAATTTGAAAAAGCGCTGAACGCCCGGCTCGCCAAAGAGAAAAAGCTGCAACAGCGCCATCTCAAGGTGCGTATCATTTTTGTGCCGGTCACTCGTGATAATCTTCTTTCCGCGCTTAACGCCGGCAAGGGCGATATTGCCGCCGCGAACCTGACGATAACCCCCTCGCGCCAGCAGGCGGTCGCCTTCACCGACCCTATCTACAACAATATCCAGGAACTGTTAATCTCCGGCCCCGCCTCCCCCACGGTAAAGAATATTGACGATCTCTCCGGCAAGACGGTCTTTGTCCGCCGATCGTCGAGCTACTATGAGAGCCTGGTCGCGCTTAACGCGCGCTTTGCTTCAGCCTCCCGGCCGCCGGTCATTATCCAGCCCGCGCCCGAAGCGCTGGAAGATGAAGATCTGCTGGAAATGCTGAGTGCCGGGCTGATCCCGCTTATCATCGTCGATCGTCACAAGGCGCTGTTCTGGAAACAGGTTTTCCCTAAAATTCAGGTTCATGAAGATATCGTCCTGCGCGAAAACGGCAGTATTGCCTGGGCTGTGCGCCAGGATGAGCCGCAGCTGTTGGCGACGCTCAACGGCTTTATCAAAGATAACCGCCAGGGCAGTACGCTGGGAAATACCCTGCTGCTGCGCTATCTGAAGAACGCGAAATACGTTAAAAACGCCGCCGCGGAAAAAGAACGGCGCAAGTTTTTGACGATGGTGGAGATTTTCCGCAAGTACGGCGACCGCTATGACGTTGATTGGCTGCTAATGGCCGCGCAGGGTTACCAGGAGTCACGACTTAATCAGTCGGTGCGCAGTCATGTCGGCGCGATTGGCGTGATGCAGGTGATGCCTGGCACCGGTAAAGCGTTGAAGGTGGGCGACATTAAACAGCTGGACCCGAACATTCATGCCGGGGTGAAGTATATGCGCTGGATGATTGACCACTACTACGGCGACGAGCCGATGACGCAGCTGGATAAGGCGTTGTTTTCTTTTGCCGCGTACAACGCCGGGCCCGCACGCATTGCGCGTTTGCGCCAGGAGACAGCAAAACGCGGTTTTGACCCCAACGTCTGGTTTGGCAACGTGGAAAATCTGGCTGCCGAGAAAATTGGCGCCGAGACGGTGACCTACGTGAGCAATATCTACAAGTACTTCATCGCCTACCGGCTGATTCTGGATGAGATGAACCGGAAGCGGGCGGCGATGGGGAAACCGCCGATTTTGCCCGCGACCGATAAAAACAACGGCTAGCCCCGGTTACAGAATCTGCTTGACCCGCACCCCCTGCAAGCGTCGCAGGGTTATGGTGCTGGCGCCCTGGTAAGCATCCTGAATATGCGCCGAGATCAGCGCTATCGCGCGCGCTTCATCGCGCTGTTCAATGGCTTCCAGCAGCTCAGCATGCTCTCTGTAGGTCTGGGTAATACGGGATTCATATTCAAAATCGAGCCGCCGCATAATGCGAATGCGGTTGGTGATATTGGTCAGAATAGCCGTTAACTCCCGGTTGCCCGCAGCCTCGGTTAGCGCCAGATGGAACTGCTCGTCCAGCGAGGCAATATCATCGCACGCCAGCATCTCCTGCGGCGCAACCCGCCAGATAGCGTTCAGCCCGGCGAGTACCTGCCGATTCACTTTTACTGACGTAGAACTGCATAGACTGCGCACCGAATTCACTTCAATCAGCGCGCGCGTCTCGTACAGATCTTCATAGACATCGAAATCGATGGGGAAGACTTCCCACCCGTTACGTAAACAGCGCCTGACCAGCCCCTCGTTTTGCAGCCGCAGCAGCGCTTCGCGAACCGGCGTGCGGGAACACCCCAGGCGGCGGGCAATGTCCACCTCCGTAAAACGATCGCCGGGCAGCAGGACGAACTGATAAATCTCCTGTCGCAGCTGCAGAAATACGCGATCTGAATGCGCAAGAAGCGGCGTGGGTTCCGATGTCGTGAACGTCATAAAGTGCTCCGCGATTAACTGTGCTGGCGAATAAAGCGTGCACGCCAGGGTTTCAGCACCCACAGTGCCAGCCCTGCGGTGACGAAATCAAGGGTAATCGCACAGCCGAAGACCACATGCCACCCTTGAGTGTGCTGGTACAACAGCGCAGCCAGCGGCCCGCCAAAGATGGAGCCTATCCCCTGCGAAATATACAACCAGCCGTAGTTCGAGGCGGCATTCTCACTGCCGAATGTGTCGGTCAGCGTCGAGGGGAACAGAGAGAAAATTTCGCCCCATCCGAAGAACACCACCCCGGAAAGCAGCACAAACAGCAGCGGGTCCTCGCGACAGGCGAGCCATAGCGTCATCGCAACCCCTTCAAGGGCAAAGGCGATGAACATGGTTTTTTCACGACCGTAGCGGTCAGAAATAAAGCCGAACAGCGGCCGTGTCAGCCCGTTAGTAAAGCGGTCGATGGTCAATGCCAGCGGCAGCGCGGCCATACCGAATACCACGGCTTTGCTGATGCCGAAATCCTCGGCAAAGATGGCCATCTGCGAGGTGACCATGAGCCCGGAGGTGGACATCATCGCCATCATGGCGAACATCAGCCAGAACAGCGGCTGGCGCAGCATTTCACGAGAGGAAAACTGACGCGTTCCCTGCACGATTTTCCGGCTGGCGGGCTGCGCGGTCGAATTGGGCGGCAGGCTCAGCCCCTGACTGGCCAGCAACCCCACGGCGGCGAAGACGATGCCGAACACGGTCATGGTCTGCTCCAGACCGTAGTGACCCAGAGAAATCGAGATCGGGAAGGTGGTTAATATCGCCCCCATGCCGTAACCCGCAGCCACCGCCCCCGCAGCAAAACCACGGTTTTGCGGAAACCACTTCACCATCAGCCCCACCACGCCGATATACACAATCCCGGTGCCCAATCCACCGATGCAGCCGTACACCAGGTACAGCGCCATCAGGCCGTTAATATGAGCGGAGAGCACCCAGCTCATTCCCGCCATCACCGTGCCAATGGAAATCAACAGCCGGGGGCCAAATCGTTCAACCAGCCGCCCCTGAAAGGGGGAAAAAAAGGTCTGTAGAATAATTAACAGCGAAAAGGTCACCTGCAGCTCCGGCAGGCCTACGCCCAGCTTTTCCGTCAGCGGTTTGGTCAGCAGCGTCCACACATACTGCGGACTGGAGATAGAGGCCATACAGATAAGACCCAGCACCAGCTGCGCCCATTTGCCCAATTTTGGTGCCACCAAAGGTTCTCTGAGAACGGTCATTTTACGCTCCAATAGACGAAAAAATGTCGCCAGAAAGCGGGCACGCTTTGCGCGCCGCGTCATTCCAGGAATGTTTCATTTGGAAAAATGCTGGGTTACCAGCGGGCGACGCCACCGTCGCTGCGCGGGTCGCTTCCGCCTTCCAGCATGCCGTTGCGGTGCCGGAGGATTGCCCCGGCATGCCCCATGAGGTCGTCATAAGGGGGGTATATCTCGACGTCATGGCCGTACTGTTTGAGGGTCTCGGTAGTCTCCGCTCTAAGGCGGCTTTCAATCTTAAGCGTGTCGTTGCTCTCACCCCAGGTGCGCCCTAATAACCAGCGCGGCGCGGCGACCGCCGCCTGAGGCGTCATGTTCTGATGGAGGATGCGGTCAAAGATGGCTGCCAGCGTCTGCGGCTGGCCGTCGCCGCCCATGCTGCCGTAGACCAGCGCGTCGCCATTGCTCAGCCTCGCCAACCCTGGGTTAAGGGTATGGAACGGCAGACGACCCGGCTGTAGGGGGTTAGTGGCATTGGGATCCAGCGAAAAACTACTTCCGCGGTTCTGCCAGATGATGCCGCTATCGGCAAGAACCACCGCGCTGCCAAATTCGTGATAGATACTCTGAATAAAGCTGACCGCCGTGCCGGAAGCATCAATAACGCCCATCCAGATGGTATCCGCCGGCCCGCGACCTTTACCCCAGGCCTGCGCCCGGTCGGGAACAATCTGCGCGCTGAGCTGAGCGATGCTGTCTGCCGTCAGCAGCGATTGTGGATCCAGTGTCATGTGGGCCGGATCAGTGATATGGCTATCGCGCAGGCTGAAAGCCAGCTTGGTGGCTTCGACACAGTGGTGGACAAAATCGGCTTCGTCGGCAATAGCCCCCTTGTTACGCTGCTGCTCAATCATGCCCGTAATCAGCAGCGAAACCAGGCCCTGCGACGGCGGTGGAAGGTTATAAACCGTCCCTCTCTCCGTTTCCAGCGCCAGCGGCTTCACCCGTGCGGCACGATAAGCGTCAAGGTCGCTAAAGCGCAGCAGGCTTCCGGCTGCCTCCAGTTCGCTGGCGATCAGGCGGGCGGTCTCACCGTGGTAAAAATCACCCAGCCCATGGGTTGCCAGCCGTTCCAGCGTGTTGGCGAGTGCAGGCTGAAGCAGCAATTCATCTGGGCCGAGCGCCTGCCCTTCAGGCGCAAACAGACCGCAAAATCCTGGATACTGGCCCAGCTGTGGCAGCCGTACGGCAATCTGTTGATGCAGCCCTGCGGTAACCGGCACGCCATGACGCGCATAGTGTATGGCGTCCTTTAACAAGCGCGTTAACGGCAGCGGCGCATTTGCCTCATATTCTCTCGCCCACTCCAGCGCACGTTCCCAACCGCCAATCGTGCCCGCAACGGTATTGGCCGCCAACGGTCCGCGCACCGGCACCTGTGCATAACCCGCCTGGCGATAAAAATCGATATTCGCTTTTTCCGCCGCGAAGCCACAGGCCTGAATCGCCACAGGTTCTTCGCCGGGCCGGGAGATTAACCAGAATCCATCACCGCCGATGCCGTTCATATGCGGGTAAACCACAGCAATAGTCGCCGCCGCAGCCACCATTGCTTCAACCGCATTACCGCCATCGCGTAAAACGGCCACCGCGCTTTCCGCAGCCAGCGAGTGCGGCGCAACGGCCATGCCCTGCATACATTTTGCTGATTGGATCTGAGTCATCATCTGCACCTTGCCTACATGTGTGTATACACTGATGTAGGCACAAAACGTGCCAGATATAAATTTATATTAATTTTCATTTAGTTAATCTAATTAAGCCGAAAATAATGAGCGCAATACAGAGCAATTGACGCACCGAAGCGGTGCTGATGTGGGCAGATGGTGCGCAATAAAAAAGCAAAAACCCTGCCGGAGCAGGGTTTTGAACGTCTTAATAAGGGCCGTTGAGCGGCGGCTTATCAGAACGGGATATCGTCATCGAAATCCATCGGCGGTTCGTTAGACGGTGCCGGAGCAGACTGCTGCTGCGGGCGAGACTGCGCGCCGCCGCTGAACTGGTTGCCGCCCTGCGGCTGCTGAGGTTGACCCCAACCGCCCTGCTGCTGGCCGCCGCCCATGTTGCCGCCTGCCGGTGCACCGCCGCCCTGACGGCCGCCGAGCATCTGCATGGTGCCACCCACGTTGACCACGACTTCGGTGGTGTATTTTTCAACGCCGGACTGATCGGTCCATTTACGGGTACGCAGCTGGCCTTCGATATAAACCTGAGAGCCCTTACGCAGGTATTCACCTGCCACTTCCGCCAGCTTGCCAAACAGCACTACACGGTGCCATTCGGTCTGCTCTTTCATTTCCCCGGTCGCTTTATCACGCCAGGATTCGGAAGTAGCCAGCGTAATGTTGGCGACTGCGCCACCATTCGGCATATAGCGTACTTCCGGGTCCTGGCCCAGATTACCGACGAGAATCACCTTGTTGACGCCTCTGCTGGCCATGATTGTCTCTCCTGATACGAGTCTAGTTACTTAATAAGTGTAAACGGGGGATTGTAGCATTACAAAGTGGCGCTTTGATAGCATGTGAGGTCTATTCAGACAAACAAACTGGGTGACGACATTTTTGCATTGCACGCTGGAAGCAGGCACCCAATACTGTATATTCATTCAGGTTAAATTGTGTCATAATTAGCCGTTTCTGCCGTTTGTCCTTCAAACAAACCAGGCAATCCGTGTATCTTCTACCGGGAAAGGTGAATGGATAAGATCGAAGTTCGGGGCGCCCGCACCCATAATCTCAAAAACATCAACCTCGTCATCCCTCGCGACAAACTGATTGTCGTGACCGGGCTTTCGGGTTCTGGCAAATCCTCACTGGCATTCGACACCCTCTACGCCGAGGGACAGCGTCGCTACGTAGAATCGCTTTCTGCCTACGCGCGTCAGTTCCTGTCGTTGATGGAAAAGCCGGACGTCGATCATATTGAAGGCCTGTCGCCGGCGATTTCTATCGAGCAGAAATCGACCTCGCACAACCCGCGTTCAACGGTAGGTACTATCACCGAAATTCACGACTACCTTCGTTTGCTGTACGCACGCGTCGGCGAGCCGCGTTGTCCGGATCACGACGTGCCGCTGGCGGCGCAAACCGTTAGCCAGATGGTCGATAACGTGCTGTCGCAGCCGGAAGGCAAACGCCTGATGCTGCTGGCGCCGATCATCAAAGAGCGTAAGGGCGAGCACACCAAAACGCTGGAAAACCTGGCAAGCCAGGGCTACATCCGCGCGCGTATTGACGGCGAGGTCTGCGACCTGTCCGATCCACCGAAGCTTGAGCTGCAAAAGAAACACACCATTGAAGTGGTCATCGACCGCTTTAAGGTCCGTGACGATCTGGCCCAGCGCCTGGCAGAGTCATTTGAGACCGCGCTGGAGCTTTCCGGCGGCACGGCCGTGGTCGCCGATATGGACAATCCGAAAGCGGAAGAGCTGCTGTTCTCCGCCAACTTCGCCTGCCCGATTTGCGGCTACAGCATGCGCGAGCTTGAGCCGCGCCTGTTCTCGTTCAACAACCCGGCGGGCGCCTGCCCGACCTGTGACGGGCTGGGCGTACAGCAGTATTTCGATCCGGACCGCGTGATTCAGAATCCCGAGCTATCGCTGGCCGGCGGCGCAATCCGCGGCTGGGATCGCCGTAACTTCTATTACTTCCAGATGCTTAAGTCGCTGGCGGACCACTATCAGTTCGACGTAGAAGCGCCGTGGGAAAGCCTGGACGCGGCCGCGCAGAAAGCCATTCTGTACGGGTCTGGCAAAGAGTCGATTGAATTCAAGTACATCAACGATCGCGGTGATACCTCCGTGCGCCGTCATCCGTTCGAAGGCGTGCTGCACAACATGGAGCGTCGCTATAAAGAGACGGAGTCCAGCGCGGTGCGCGAGGAGCTGGCGAAATTCATCAGCAACCGTCCATGCGCCAGCTGCAACGGTACCCGTCTGCGCCGCGAAGCGCGCCACGTGTACGTTGAAAATACCCCGCTACCGACTATCTCAGACATGAGCATCGGTCACGCGATGGACTTCTTCAATAACCTGAAGCTTTCCGGCCAGCGGGCAAAAATCGCTGAAAAAGTGCTGAAAGAGATTGGCGATCGTCTGAAGTTCCTCGTTAACGTCGGCCTGAACTACCTGACGCTCTCCCGCTCGGCGGAAACCCTCTCCGGCGGCGAAGCGCAGCGTATCCGCCTGGCAAGCCAGATCGGCGCCGGGCTGGTTGGCGTGATGTACGTGCTGGATGAGCCGTCTATCGGCCTGCACCAGCGCGATAACGAACGCCTGCTCGGCACCTTGATTCACCTGCGTAACCTCGGCAACACGGTTATCGTCGTCGAACACGACGAAGACGCGATTCGCGCCGCCGACCACGTGATCGATATTGGTCCTGGCGCTGGCGTACACGGCGGCCAGGTGGTAGCGGAAGGCACGCTGGACGACATTATGGCGATACCGGAGTCGTTAACCGGCCAGTTCATGAGCGGAAAACGCAAAATTGAAGTGCCAAAACAACGTGTACCGGCCGATCCGGAAAAAGTGCTGAAGCTGACCGGCGCATCGGGTAACAACCTGAAGGACGTGACGCTGACGCTGCCGGTAGGCCTGTTTACCTGCATTACCGGCGTGTCCGGTTCAGGGAAATCAACGCTGATTAACGATACTCTGTTCCCGATCGCGCAAACCCAGCTGAACGGCGCCACCATCGCTGAGCCCGCGCCATATCGCGACGTGCAGGGGCTGGAGCACTTCGATAAGGTTATCGATATCGACCAAAGCCCGATCGGTCGTACTCCTCGTTCAAACCCGGCTACCTACACCGGCGTCTTTACGCCAGTGCGTGAGCTGTTTGCGGGCGTGCCGGAATCGCGTTCACGCGGCTATACGCCGGGCCGTTTCAGCTTTAACGTTCGCGGCGGGCGCTGCGAAGCCTGTCAGGGCGATGGCGTTATCAAAGTTGAAATGCACTTCCTGCCGGATATCTACGTGCCGTGCGACCAGTGCAAAGGTAAACGCTATAACCGTGAAACGCTGGAGATTAAGTACAAAGGCAAGACCATCCACGAAGTGCTGGATATGACCATCGAAGAGGCACGTGAGTTCTTTGATGCCGTACCGGCGCTGGCGCGTAAGCTGCAAACGCTGATGGACGTCGGCCTGACCTACATTCGTCTTGGCCAGTCGGCGACGACGCTTTCCGGTGGTGAAGCCCAGCGCGTGAAACTGGCGCGCGAGCTGTCAAAACGCGGCACCGGCCAAACGCTCTATATTCTGGACGAACCGACCACCGGCCTGCACTTTGCCGATATCCAGCAGCTGCTGGAAGTGCTGCATCAGCTGCGCGACCAGGGCAACACCATCGTGGTGATTGAGCACAACCTGGACGTCATCAAAACGGCGGACTGGATTGTCGACCTTGGCCCGGAAGGCGGCAGCGGCGGCGGGGAAATTCTCGTGTCAGGCACGCCGGAGACGGTGGCGAACTGTGAAGCGTCGCATACCGCTCGTTTCCTGAAACCGCTGTTGAAATAGCTAGGAGTACATCTGCTGTCGGAGCGCTTCCGGCAGCAGATCCACCGCCAGCTGGTAGGAGGCGTCCACCAGATAGTAAATCTGCGAGTTCGGCAGCGTACCGTCGAGGTACACGGTGCTCCAGTGCGCTTTATTCAGATGGCGACTTGGGCGCACGTCTTTATGCTGTTCGCGCAGCAGTTCTGCCAGCTCAGGGCTGGTTTTCAACGACACCGCCGGGCGGTCTTCTACATCCTTTACCATCGCAAAAAGTACGTCGGCCACTTTAATCTGTGTCGCCTTCCAATCGCTGTGTACGCTTTGTTCTGCGCCACGTTTCGCCATGCAGTACTGCAGCAGTTCCGAACTGGTCATTGTTATACCCCTTAGTCTCGCCAACTGTTCTGAGCAAAAAAACATCATCTAAGTGTGCAACAAGACGCCGAAAGGATAAACCTTTCCGCGCCTGATTTTGACTAAAAAAGCATCATTTATTGATGGGGTGTTCGGAACACATTGTGGGCCGGATAAGCGCTAGTACTCGGAGTTAACGATCACTTCTTCGTTAAACGCACCCGCCTGCGGCAGTGGGCGATAGGTTGAGTTAGAGGCGCGCAGGACGCGGATACCGCGGGCTCCCACTTCACGCGCGGCGGTGATATCGTTATCGGAATCACCGTAGAACACCCTGATATTTTTCTCTTTCAGCCACTGGGTCTTCGTGTTCTGACCGGGATGGTCACCGGCAAAAATAACCGGGTTCATGTTCGCCCCGGGGATCAGGAAATCATCCTGCAGGGTCTTCGACACCGTCTCGGTTTTGGTCTGGCTGCGCCCGGTAATGAAATAGATGCTGTCGCCGCGCTTGATGTGCATGGCAATCAGCGAACGGGCGACCTCTTTTGGAATGCTGAACGCATCCCAGCCGTTATTCATTTTTTCCCAGAACTCGGCATTCTTTAAGTAGTCCTGGCTGTCCGGAGAATACGTTTTCTGCCCGCGCCAGAAGCCGGGGCTGGAGAACAGCACGGTATCGTCGATATCAAAGCCGACGGCCATCGGCGGATGGCTCAGCAGACTGTTTTCAATCTGCGCCACGGATACCCAGTGGATTGGCGCCTGTTCAGCCAGTTTCGCCACATCGGTACCGGGGTAAAGCGGAGAAGGTGACGAAGCGTGAGCCGTCACCGTTGAATTCAGTGCAAATAACAAGCAGACGGCACTGAGAGCTTGCGTGATCTTGCGCATGTTTTCCCTTAATTCGTCGAGTCGTTATTGTAATAAAGTGAGTGCTACTTCAAATAAAGCCTCTGGGACCTTACCGTCTGAGGGGGGTGAAAGAAAGGAATTTCTAAGATTAATCCTGAAATAAATAGGGTGATCACATTTTGCTTCTTAAGAATCACTCTGGCTCAGCATAACGTTCCGAACCAGAGTGAGCACTTGCTTACATCACAGCAGCAAAGGCTTTTGCCACGCGCTGGACGTTGCGGCTGTTCAGTCCCGCCACGCACATACGCCCGCTGGCGATCAGGTAAATACCGAACTCATCGCGCAGACGATCGACCTGAGCGGCGCTCAGCCCGGTGTAGCTGAACATCCCACGCTGCTTAAGCAGGTAATCGAAATTACCGTTCGGCATCTCTTGTTTCAGCACGTTCACCAGCGCCTGGCGCATGTCGAGAATGCGCGTACGCATGCTTTCGACTTCCGCCAACCAGTTTGCCTTCAATTGCTCGTCGCCGAGCACCGCGGCAACCACCTGCGCACCAAAGTTTGGCGGGCTGGAGTAGTTGCGGCGGACGGTAGCTTTTAGCTGGCCCAGCACGCGCAGCGCCGTTTCGCTGTCGTCGCAGATAACCGAGAGGCCGCCAACGCGCTCGCCGTAAAGGGAGAAGATTTTTGAGAACGAGTTGCTGACCAGCGCCGGCAGGCCCGCATCGGCAATTGCGCGAATAGCATACGCGTCGTCGTCCATCCCCGCACCAAAGCCCTGGTAGGCAATATCAAGGAACGGAATCAGGTCGCGCGCCTTCAGCACGTCAACCACGCCGTCCCATTGCGCAGGGGTGAGATCCGCGCCGGTTGGGTTATGGCAGCACGGATGCAGCAGCACGATGCTGCGCGGCGGCAGCGCATTCAGCGCCTCCAGCAGCGCATCGTAGCGTACGCCGTTGGTCTCGTTGTCGAACCACGGATAGGTGCCAACGGTGAAGCCTGCCCCCTCAAAAATAGCGATGTGGTTTTCCCACGTCGGATCGCTGACCCAGACGCCGGAGTCCGGGAAATAGCGTTTGAGGAAGTCTGCGCCAATCTTCAGCGCGCCGGAGCCGCCGAGGGTTTGAATGGTGGCCACGCGCTGTTGCTGAAGAACCGGGTGCTCCGCGCCAAACAGCAGCGGTGCCACGGTGTGACGATAGCTGTTCAGCCCTTCCATCGGCAGGTACAGCGAAGCGCCGTGCGGCTGCGCGTTAAGGTGCGCTTCGGCATCCGCTACCGCCTGTAGCTGCGGAATGATGCCATCTTCGTTGTAATACAAGCCGATGCTGAGGTTAACTTTGTCGCTGCGCGGATCCTCTTTAAAACGTTCCATTAAAGAAAGGATAGGGTCGCCCGCATAGGCGTCAACTTTTTGAAACACGCGATGGTTCTCCAGGTTTACAGAAGGCAGGAAATAACACAATAAACCGGATAGGAAGGAAGGTCGAGCGGTTGTTGCGGTTGATGAAAAGATTGCCGGATGGCGGCGTAAACGCCTTATCCGGCCTACGACCTCTGCGCGATGGAGGCCAAATAAACTCAGCCACCACCCGGCCCACGAGCCATGCGCGATGTAGGCCGGATAAGCGCAAGCGCCATCCGGCACCCTACAGCACTAATCGATATACTTCATCGCCACCCGAGACGTCAGGCGCGTAATAAGTTCGTAAGCACTCACTTTCGTGATTTCGGCAATGCGTTCAACCGGCAGGCCCTCGCCCCACAGCGTCACCGGATCGCCGGCTTTGTCCCGCGCTTGCGGACCTAAATCGACGCAAATCATATCCATGGCGACGCGGCCAACCAGCGGCACTTCGCGGCCGTTGACCAGCACCGGCGTACCGGACGGCGCAGCGCGCGGGTAACCATCGCCGTAGCCCATCGCCACCACGCCAAGACGGGTATCGCGTTCGCTGATCCAGGTACCGCCGTAGCCGACAGGTTCGCCCGCTTTATGCTCGCGTACCGCAATCAGGCTTGAGGTCAGTGACATGACTGGCTGCATACCGAAATCCGGCCCCCAGGGCTTTTGCTCCAGCGGCGACACGCCGTAGAGGATGATGCCCGGGCGCGCCCAGTCAAAGTGCGATTGCGGCCACAGCAAAATGCCGCCGGAGGCCGCGATGGAACGCAGGCCGGGCTTGCCGTCGGTAAAGGCGGTGAAAATCGCGAGCTGCTTTTCGGTCGCGCCGCATTCCGGTTCGTCGGCACGAGCAAAGTGGCTGACGACGTTCACCGGCTGGCGCACGTTTTTGCAGGCGCTCAGGCGCTGGTAGAAGGCCTCGGCGTCTTCCGGGCGTACGCCCAGACGGTGCATGCCGGTGTCGAGCTTCATCCAGACGGCGACCGGTTCGCTCAGTTCGGCGCTTTCCAGCGCCTCAAGCTGTTCCATGTTATGCACGGCGGTATGCAGATGCTGTGCGGCAATCGTCGGCAGGTCGGTCGCGTTAAAGAAGCCTTCCAGCAGCAGAATCGGCTGGGTGATGCCGCCCTCACGCAGGCGCAGCGCCTCTTCCAGGCGGGCAACGCCAAAAGCATCGGCGTCGGGGAGCGTTCGCGCGGTCTCGAGGAGGCCGTGTCCGTAAGCGTTCGCTTTCACCACCGCAACCAGCTTGCTGGCAGGCGCCAGTTCGCGCAGACGTTGCAGGTTGTGTCGCAGAGCGCGGCGGTTAATGACTACAGTAGCCGCTTGCATTTTTATTCCTTGATAAGTATTTGCTTGAGTCACCAGATTCAGCGTTGTTATTCGTCGTCGTACTGCGGGCCAGCGTAGTTATCGAAGCGCGACCACTGGCCGTTAAACGTCAGGCGCACCGTGCCGATCGGGCCGTTACGCTGTTTACCGATGATAATCTCAGCGATGCCTTTTAAGTCACTGTTTTCGTGATAAACCTCATCACGATAGATAAACATGATTAAGTCAGCATCCTGCTCGATGGAGCCGGATTCACGCAGGTCGGAGTTGACCGGGCGCTTGTCCGCGCGCTGTTCCAGAGAGCGGTTAAGCTGCGACAGCGCCACCACCGGCACATGTAATTCTTTCGCTAACGCTTTGAGTGAACGTGATATTTCGGCGATTTCCAGCGTACGGTTGTCAGAGAGCGACGGCACGCGCATCAGCTGGAGGTAGTCGATCATGATAAGCCCGATGCCGCCGTGCTCACGAGCGATACGGCGCGCGCGGGAGCGCACTTCCGTCGGCGTCAGGCCGGAAGAGTCGTCAATGTAAATATTGCGTTTTTCCAGCAGTATCCCCATGGTGCCAGAGATGCGCGCCCAGTCTTCATCATCGAGCTGGCCGGTACGGATTTTGGTCTGGTCCACCCGAGACAGCGAGGCCAGAGAACGCATCATAATCTGTTCCGATGGCATCTCAAGAGAGAAGATAAGGACCGGTTTATCCTGCAACATCGCCGCATTTTCGACGAGGTTCATTGCAAATGTCGTTTTACCCATCGAGGGACGAGCAGCGACGATAATCAGATCCGACGGCTGTAAACCAGCGGTTTTCTTGTTGAGATCGTCGTAGCCGGTGTTCACCCCGGTAACGCCGTCGTGCGGCTGCTGGAATAGCTGTTCGATACGCGCGACGGTAGCGTCGAGCACATCGGTAATGTTTTTCGGGCCTTCGTCTTTATTGGCGCGGCTCTCGGCGATTTTAAACACCCGGGATTCAGCGAGATCCAGCAGGTCCTCGCTGGTGCGCCCCTGCGGGTCGAAACCGGCTTCGGCAATTTCATTGGCCACCGAGATCATTTCGCGAACGACTGCACGTTCGCGAACAATGTCGGCATAAGCGCTGATGTTTGCCGCACTTGGCGTATTTTTTGACAATTCCGCCAGATAGGCGAAGCCGCCGACGCTGTCCAGTTGCCCCTGTCGCTCCAGCGATTCCGCGAGCGTAATCAGGTCTATCGGGCTGCCGCCTTCCTGTAAACGCCCCATCTCCGTAAAGATATGGCGGTGCGGACGGGTGTAGAAATCCTCCGCAACCACGCGTTCAGCGACGTCGTCCCAGCGCTCGTTATCCAGCATCAAACCGCCCAACACCGACTGTTCCGCTTCAATCGAGTGCGGCGGTACTTTCAGCCCTGCCACCTGCGGATCGCGGTCGCGAGCTTCGGCTTGAGGTTTGTTGAAGGGTTTATTTGCTGCCATAGTGAATGGTATTACCGAGATAAAGAGTGGGTCGAAAGATTACCACATAATTGTTCAGGAGGAAGCATGGCAACCCGTATTGAATTTAGCAAACATGGCGGCCCGGACGTGCTCAACGCCGTTGAATTCACCCCTAACGCCCCTGCCGAGAACGAAGTGCAGGTAGAAAACAAAGCTATCGGCATCAACTACATTGATACCTATATTCGCAGCGGGCTCTATCCGCCGCCATCGCTGCCGAGTGGCCTGGGTACCGAAGCCGCTGGCGTAGTCAGCCAGGTGGGCAGCAACGTTAAGCATATCAAGATAGGCGATCGCGTGGTCTACGCGCAGTCGGGCCTTGGCGCTTACAGCTCGGTGCACAACGTCGCGGCGGATAAAGTGGCTCTGCTTCCGGCAGCCATCTCCTATGAACAGGCTGCAGCTTCCTTCCTCAAAGGGCTAACCGTCTACTATCTGCTGCGTAAAACCTATGAAATTAAGCCCGGCGAACCGTTCCTGTTCCACGCTGCGGCGGGCGGCGTGGGGCTGATTGCCTGCCAGTGGGCGAAAGCGCTGGGGGCGAAGCTGATTGGTACCGTCGGCAGCGCAGAGAAAGCGAAGCGCGCGCTGCAGGCAGGTGCCTGGCAGGTGATTAACTACCGTGAAGAGAACATTGCCGAACGCGTCAAAGAAATAACCGGCGGTAAAAAGCTGCCGGTGGTGTACGACTCGGTGGGGAAAGATACCTGGGAGGCCTCGCTCGACTGCCTGCAGCGTCGCGGTCTGATGGTCAGCTTCGGCAATTCATCCGGCCCGGTGACCGGCGTGAATCTGGGGATCCTCAATCAGAAAGGCTCGCTGTTCGTGACCCGTCCTTCCCTCTACGGCTATATCACCACCTACGACGAGCTGAAAGAGGCCAGCCACGAACTGTTCTCACTGATCGCCAGCGGCATTATCAAGGTAGACGTGGCGGAAAGTCAGAAGTACCCGCTGAAGGAAGCGCGTCGCGCGCATGAGATTCTGGAAAGCCGGGTAACGCAAGGCTCAAGCCTGCTGATTCCTTAAGTGTTTTCACTGCACAAAAGACTAGGGCTTCCCGCAGGAAGCCCTTTCTTTTTTTAGTTCGGCTGTATGTAGGGTACAGCGCGATGAATTCGTTATCGGCGGTAATAGTGACAGATTTATTACGCGGATCCTACGGAGATTTATGCAAAAATATCGAGGTTGTGACACACCCCTCAATACCTCCGGTAATTGCTGCGGTACGGTGGATTTTTCGGCCCCTTGATCGCCCGGATAATCCACACCGCTGCCACCGCCAGAATTAACCACGGCAGCAGCTTGATCATCATCGCAAACAATCCGCCGACGAACATCAGTACCGCCGCCACAACAAGTGCGGCGAGAATGCCAAGCAGGGAAATCCCCGTCACCAGCAGCATCACAAAAAAGCCAATCACAAATAACAGTTCCAGCATGGTCGTGCCCCCGGAAAATAGACGTTTCTCTGATGTCACTATTACAAAAACCGTGCCAAAAATAACTTATTGATTATCAAAAAAAACGCCCCGCGACAATGCGCAGGGCGTGGTGAATTTGACCAGATTTTAGCGAAAAATTTAGCGCTTATCGGCCACCAGCTTCAGCGCATGCTCCAGTACGTTAATATCGGCCCCGGCCTTGTGCGCGTTTTCGCTCAGATAGCGACGCCATTGGCGCGCACCGGGGATGCCCTGGAACAGCCCCAGCATGTGACGAGTGATATGTCCAAGATAGGTGCCGTTGCTCAGCTCACGCTCGATGTACGGATACATCGCGCGCACCACCGCCACCGGGTCGGCATCAACGTCGGTGGCGCCGAAGATTTCACGATCGACCGACGCCAGGATACCCGGGTTTTGATAGGCTTCACGGCCCACCATCACGCCGTCCATATGTTCCAGATGCGCCCTGGCCTCTTCCAGCGATTTAATGCCACCGTTGATGGACATCGTCAGATGCGGGAAATCGCGCTTGAGCTGATACACTCGCGGGTAGTCCAGCGGCGGAATTTCGCGATTCTCTTTCGGGCTCAGGCCTGAAAGCCAGGCTTTACGGGCGTGGATGATAAACATCTCACATTCGCCGCGGCCGGAAACCGTGTCGATGAAATCGCAGAGGAATTCATAGCTGTCCTGATCGTCAATACCAATACGGGTTTTCACCGTCACCGGAATGGACACCACGTCGCGCATCGCCTTGACGCAGTCTGCCACCAGCTGCGCGTTGCCCATCAAGCAGGCGCCAAACATACCGTTCTGTACGCGATCGGACGGGCAACCGACGTTAAGGTTGATTTCGTTATAGCCGCGTTCCTGCGCAAGCGCAGCACACTGCGCCAGCGCCGCCGGGTCGCTGCCGCCAAGCTGCAGGGCAACCGGATGCTCTTCTTCGCTATACGCCAGGTAATCGCCCTTACCGTGAATAATTGCCCCGGTCGTCACCATTTCGGTATACAGCAGCGTGTGCCGGGACAGCAGGCGCAAGAAGTAGCGGCAGTGCCTGTCGGTCCAGTCGAGCATCGGCGCGATGGAGAAACGGTGAGCGGGGAAAGTAGCGGTCGAGGATTCTGACAACATGGTGATTATTTAAGCATCCGGAAAAATGGGCGGCTACTATAGCACAAACCTTGAGCGCGGATGTAGCGAATCCCCGGTGGGTAACACGCTGGCAGCTGGGGTAAGCCTGATAAGCACAGCGCCATCAGGCGGTCCAGCGCACGTTGCCGGATGGCGACGTAAACGCCTTATCCGGCCTACAAGATCCGTGGTCAGAACATGACGCTAAGCTGCATCCCTGCCCCCCAGGTTTGCTCTTCGCCGTACAGTCCCATCAGATCGACGTGCACCCGATTAAAGGGCGCAAAGCCGACGCCGCCAGTAAAGACGTTGCTGTCGTTATTTTTTACATCAGCGCGATAACCCGCGCGCACCGCCAGCCAGTCCAGCGGGCGCACTTCTGCGCCAACGCCTACGTACTGCGACGCCTCTTCACTTTTAAAGCCCTTGGTTTGCGTCAAATCACCATCGACGCTTAAGGTCACGAGATCGGTGTGCCAGGCCACCCCAGCGGTCACCAGTGGACGTATCTGGTAGGTATCGCGCACGCCGGCCACTTCTTTGGTATCAATATCGCGCGAGAACAGGTTTTGCCCGCTGAGCCCCACCGTCCAGCTCTCGCCAAAATCGGCAGTCATCCCGGCATCGACGTTAAAGCCCGTATCATCATTGCGATAGCGGCTGCTGTTGATGTCGTCGCTGCTGAAGTTGTAGATAGAGACGGTGTAGTTATAGAGCCAGGTTTGCTGGAGCTTCGGCGTAACGCCCAGTGAAATCGGTACGCCGCCAGGATTAAACTGACGGGCCATCGCCACGCCGTAGTCAGAGACGATCGCTGCGCGGCCAAATCCCTGTGATTTCAGATTGTTGGGATCGACCATCAGCACGCTGGCCGGCACCGCCTGCACGCGGCGCAGCGTGTCGATGTCACCCTGGTCGATATACGAGCTGAGGCGCGCGCGCGCGTTGGCCTTTGCCACAAACGCCACCGCCAGTACATCGTTCGGCACTGCCACCACCATCCCTGCCCCCGCTTTCGCGCTGGCAGTTTTGCCCTTCAGGGATGATAGCCGATCCGCCAGATCCCCCGCCGCACCGGATACCTGACGATAACCCGGGCTGCCGGGGACAAACAGCTGCACAGGATTCACACCGTTGAGCGCTTTACGGTAGCCATTCACATCGTCGCTGATATCGTCGATTTCGCTGCGCAGATCGTCCTTATCGGATATCTGCGCGCCGATCGTCGGAAAAACCAGCGTCACCGCGTCGTCAGGCTGCGACCTGGCCAGCAGCGCGGGGTTAATCAGCGCCCCGCTGGCGTACGGCGCCGAAGCCACCCCCGTGCCACCCATCGCATCGCTTCGGGCCTCAACCCAGCCGTTTGCCGCCTCTGCCTGCCCTGCCATAATGAAAGAGACAGCGATCCCCATCAGCGAAAATTTGTCGTTTTTTTTCACAGTTTGCTCGTCTTATTGTCTGTTATGAAACAATCCCCCCTTCGTTATCACCTGAACGGGGGCGAACTATTGCTGTGAATAACGGGACAAAAAGCGTTCTGTTCCCTTAACTGAAATTTTCTACAAGCTGGTTATTATTAATAAGCACCCTAATCTTTTATAGAAGATAAGATTACTTTCGCCCAGGTTTTCCGTCGTGCGGGCCAAAAAATTGCGGTGGGTGATCCACCCAGCGGTCTTCGCGCGTGACGGCATAAGCAGCGTTCAACGGGTAGTAAATACGGTTATGCTTTTTGTTGGCTTCACCCACCACCAGCAGCCGTACCTCTTCGCTGGTGTTGTTGATGAAGGTATGGCATACGCCGGTTCCGGCCGGAAAACCAACGCTGTCACCCGGTTCAAGTTTCCACAAATAGCCGTTAATCCACGCCTGTGGATAGCCTTCCAGCACGTAGATAAACTCTTCCTCGTCGCTTTCGGCGTGCGGATACGAGGTGCGGCGGCCGGGCGGTAATCGTTCGTGGTGAATGCCGATATGCCTGAGCCCCAGCGCACGGGCCAGCGGCGCACCGATGGCAAAACGCTCGTCGCTGTCGGGGTAAGTGGAGTCGTCGGGTCCTTCAACATCGCGCCAATGGCGAATACAGTCGGATCTTTTCATCATTTTTCATCCTGAGTGTGAAGTTCACCTGCTATAACACACCTATAGCACACCTGTGGAAACTCGGTGTTTCCGGCATAACATGGTAAAGTAGGGGTTTATTTCACCCGTAACCCGAGGACGCCAATGGATAAGACCACCACGCAAGAACTGTTAGCGCAGGCTGAGAAGCTGTGCGCGCAACGCGGCGTGCGCCTGACTCCGCAACGTCTGGAAGTGTTGCGCCTGATGAGCCTGCAGGAAGGGGCGATTAGCGCCTATGACCTGCTGGACCTGCTGCGCGAGAAAGAACCCCAGGCCAAACCGCCAACCGTCTATCGCGCGCTGGAGTTTCTGCTTGAGCAAGGCTTCGTACACAAGGTGGAATCCGCCAACAGCTACGTGCTCTGTCATCTGTTCGATCAGCCGACGCATACCTCCGCGATGTTTATCTGCGATCGCTGCGGCGTGGTGAAAGAAGAGTGTGCAGAAGGGGTGGAAGATATCATGCATACGCTGGCGGCGAAAATGGGCTTTGCCCTACGCCACAACGTCATTGAGGCCCATGGCCTATGCTCTGCCTGCGTCGAGGTTGAAGCCTGCCGCGCGCATGAGCACTGTCATCACGACCATACCATTCAGTTGAAGAAAAAGGCCCGCTAACCGAGCGATTAGCGGGGGGAGTACATCCGTGTACTCCGGGCAGGAGAAGCGCGTTACCAGCGGATATTGTGGCGTTTATCCCAGCTGTCGACCTCTTTTTCCGCCTGATCTTTCGCGTATCCGTAGCGTTCCTGAATTTTACCGACCAGTTGGTCGCGTTTGCCTTCGATCACCGTCATATCATCGTCGGTGAGTTTGCCCCATTGCTCTTTCACTTTACCTTTAACCTGTTTCCAGTTACCGCCGATTTCGTCTTTATTCATCGTCGAATCCTCGATCGTCAGTGAGTGAATAGCGAAAGAGACACGTTCTTTTTCGCTAAGCGTGAGGTTAATTGTAGTCAGTCATTCTGGGTTCATTTCACTATTCGGAATCTTTAACCATTTCTCAGGAAAACCAGCTATTGTTTCGCCAATGGCGACGCCAGATATACGCCAGCGACAGCCCGCGCAGCGCGAGGAATACAGCCAGCGCCAGCCACAGCCCGTGGTTGCCGAGCAGCGGCAGCGCCAGCAGCGTTAGCGCAAAGCCTAAGGCGGCCACCGCCATACTGTTTCGCATTTCAGCGCCGCGCGTTGCGCCGATAAACATCCCGTCCAGCAAATAGCACCACACGCCGATCGCCGGCAGCACAACCTGCCAGAGCACATAGCGATCGGCAAGCTGCTGCAGTTCAGGTAGCGACGTTAACAGCGCGACAATCTGTTGCCCCAGCAGCGCGTACACCAGCGCAAACGCCAGCGCGACCACGCCCGCCTGACGGCATGCGGCGTGCCAGACCTCCAGCAGCTTGCTGCCATCGCGCGCCCCGAAAGCCTGCCCGGAATGGGCCTCCACCGCGTAGGCAAAGCCGTCCAGCGCATAGGCTGTAAACGTCAGCATGGTCATCAGCACCGCGTTTACCGCCACCACGTCGCCGCCGAGGCGCGCACCGAAAACGGTCACCGCACCAAAGCACAGCTGTAACAGCAGGGAACGCAGCATAATGTCGCGGTTCAGCGCCAGCAGACGGCGAATGTTGCCGCGCCAGGCGTTTTTCAGCATCAGCCAACTGATGCCCCGCATCACCAGCACCTTGCGGACCATCACCAGCCCGACCAGCAGCGTGGCGTATTCGGCAAGCGCCGTCGCCAGCGCCGCCCCCTGTACGCTCATGTGCAGCCCCATCACCAGCCATAGGTCGAGCACGATATTCAGGACATTGCCCACCACCAGTAAAACAACCGGCGCACGAGCGTACTGTACGCCCAGCAGCCAGCCCAGCAGCACAAGGTTAGCCAGCGCCGCGGGGGCGCTGAGCCAGCGGATGGTCAGAAAACGCCGCGCCTGCTCCAGCACCTCGCCGCTGCCGCCAACGATGGAGAGCGCCAGATTGATCAGTGGCGTTTTCAGCAGAATAATCAGCAGCCCGGCCCCCAGCGCCAGCATGAGCGGCTGCACCAGCGCGCGAGCCAGCGCCTGCGGATCCTTCGCACCAAACGCCTGTGCCGTCAGACCGGTCGTGCTCATGCGCAAAAACAGCAGCAGCATAAACAGGAAGCTGGTCGCGGTCGCGCCAATCGCCACGCCGCCCAGATAAACAGGGCTATCGAGATGACCAATCACGGCGGTGTCCACCAGCCCGAGCAACGGGACGGTAATGTTGGAGAAAATCATGGGTAGCGCAAGGCGCCACAGGGCCTTATCGGCGGAGGTAAGTAGCGGCATGAGTGTCGACCAGAAAGGAAAAAGACGGCGATACGGGGCGTATCGCCGTCATGAGAAAGCGGGTGTTACAGCCATTCGCCGTTGCGAATAACGCCAACGGCCAGTCCTTCGATCGAGAAATTCTGCTGGCGCAGATCGACCACGATAGGTTTAAATTCGCTGTTTTCCGGCAGCAGTTCGACGACGTTACCCTGTTTTTTCAGGCGTTTCACCGTCACTTCTTCATCAATGCGCGCGACCACAACCTGGCCGTTACGCACGTCCTGCGTTTTATGCACGGCAAGGAGGTCGCCGTCCATAATACCGATGTCTTTCATCGACATGCCGCTGACGCGAAGCAGGAAGTCGGCGCTGGGTTTAAACAGCGAGGGATCGACCTGATAATGACCTTCGATATGCTGCTGCGCCAGCAACGGCTCACCCGCCGCGACGCGGCCCACCAGCGGCAGGCCCTCTTCTTCTTCCACCAGCAGGCGGATACCGCGAGAAGCGCCGGATACAATCTCAATGACACCTTTACGCGCCAGCGCTTTCAGGTGCTCTTCAGCCGCGTTCGGGGAACGGAACCCCAAGCGCTGAGCAATTTCCGCACGCGTCGGCGGCATGCCCGTCTGGCTGATATGATCCCGGATGAGATCAAACACCTCTTGCTGCCTGGTCGTTAACGCTTTCATTCCGCCCCCTGGGTGTATATACAGTTATGCTGTGAGTATATACAGCTAGTGTCTATTTTGAAACCATAAAACGCACGAAATCAGGCAGTTTTCACAGCTTTAGTGGAAATGCGCCCACAGCAGCATGCCCCAGGTGATCAGCGCGACAAAAATCGCCAGCAGCACCGCCGCCGACCCCATGTCTTTTGCCCGTCCGGACAGTTCGTGATACTCCGAGCCAATGCGATCGACTACGGCTTCCAGCGCACTATTGAGAATTTCCACTATCATCACCAACAGGACGGAACCGATAAGCAGCACGCGGGTAATCGCATCGACATCCAACCAGCAGGCGATGATAATCGCCAGCACCGACGCGACGCCCTCCTGGCGGAATGCGGCTTCGTTGATCCACGCCGCGCGAAATCCTTTCCAGGAATAGCCCGCTGCTTTGATGATTCGGGTGAGCCCGGTGGTATTATTGGCCATCTCAAGAACCTTTTTTGTTATTACGTCAATGACAATGCGAGTTATGCAGCGGTAGAACAGAAATTCTGCTGACTTTCTGATATTCTTGCCGCGCATTTGCATGATTAACCAGAGGCTTTACATCGTTTATGTCCGGCTGGCCACGAATTTACTACAAATTACTGAATTTACCATTAAGCGTACTGGTAAAAAGCAAGTCTATTCCGGCAGAACCTGCCCAGGAACTGGGGCTCGATACGTCGCGCCCGATTATGTACGTCCTGCCTTATAACTCTAAGGCCGACTTGCTGACGCTGCGCGCCCAGTGCCTGGCGCATGATTTACCCGATCCGCTTGAACCGTTGGAAATCGACGGCACTCTGCTGCCGCGCTACGTGTTTATTCACGGCGGCCCGCGCGTGTTCACTTACTACACGCCGAAGGAAGAGTCGATCAAGCTGTTCCACGACTATCTCGATCTGCACCGCAGCAATCCGGACCTGGATGTGCAAATGGTGCCGGTTTCCGTGATGTTCGGGCGCTCTCCGGGCCGCGAAAAAGGCGAGGAAAATCCGCCGCTGCGTATGCTCAACGGCTTCCAGAAATTCTTCGCCGTCTCCTGGCTTGGTCGCGATAGCTTCGTGCGCTTCTCGCCGTCTGTGTCGCTGCGCCGCATGGCCGACGAACACGGCACCGATAAAATCATCGCCCAGAAGCTAGCACGCGTTGCCCGCATGCACTTTGCCCGTCAGCGCCTGGCTGCGGTTGGCCCGCGCCTGCCGGCACGTCACGACCTGTTCAAAAAGCTGCTGGCTTCGAAAGCCATTGCGAAAGCGGTCGAAGATGAAGCGCGCAGCAAAAAAATCTCCCATGAAAAAGCACAGCAGAATGCGATTGCGCTAATGGAAGAGATTGCGGCCAACTTCTCCTACGAGATGATTCGCCTGACTGACCGTATCCTCAGCTTCACCTGGAACCGTCTGTACCAGGGCATTAACGTCCATAACGCCGAGCGCGTACGCCAGCTGGCGCACGACGGCCATGAAATTGTCTATGTGCCCTGCCACCGTAGCCACATGGACTACCTGCTGCTCTCTTACGTGCTCTATCATCAGGGCCTGGTGCCGCCGCATATTGCCGCCGGTATCAACCTGAACTTCTGGCCAGCCGGTCCGATTTTCCGTCGTCTGGGCGCGTTCTTTATTCGCCGTACCTTTAAGGGTAACAAGCTTTACTCCACCGTGTTCCGTGAATACCTTGGCGAGCTGTTCAGCCGCGGCTATTCCGTCGAGTACTTCGTGGAAGGCGGGCGCTCGCGTACCGGCCGTCTGCTGGACCCGAAAACCGGCACCCTGTCGATGACCATTCAGGCGATGCTGCGCGGCGGTTCCCGACCTATCACCCTGGTGCCGATTTACATCGGCTACGAGCACGTGATGGAAGTGGGTACCTACGCCAAAGAGCTGCGCGGCGCGACGAAAGAAAAAGAGAGCCTGCCGCAGATGCTGCGCGGGCTGAGCAAGCTGCGCAACCTCGGCCAGGGCTATGTCAACTTCGGCGAACCGATGCCGCTGATGACCTACCTGAACCACCACGTGCCGGAATGGCGCGAGTCTATCGACCCAATCGAAGCCGTGCGTCCGGCATGGCTGACGCCGACCGTCAACAAGCTGGCAGGCGAGCTGATGGTGCGTATTAACAACGCCGGTGCGGCGAACGCGATGAACCTGTGCTGCACCGCGCTGCTGGCCTCGCGCCAGCGTTCGCTCACCCGCGAGCAGCTGACGCAGCAGGTAGAATGCTACCTGGCACTGATGCGCAATGCGCCGTATTCACCGGATGCCACCGCACCAAAAGCCACCGCCAGCGAGCTTATCGACCATGCTCTGCAGATGAATAAGTTCGAAGTCGAGAAAGACACTATCGGCGACATCATTATTCTGCCGCGCGAGCAGGCGGTGCTGATGACCTATTACCGCAACAACATCGCGCACATGCTGATCATGCCGTCGCTGCTGGCGGCCATCATGACCCAGCATCGTGAGATCTCTCGCGAGCAGGTGCTGAGCATCATTGGTACGCTGTACCCGATGCTCAAAGCCGAGCTGTTCCTGCGCTGGGATCGCGAGGCGCTGCCGTCGGTGATGGACACCCTGATTGCCGAAATGGTCCGTCAGGAGCTGATTACCGAGCAGAACGGCAACCTGCGGATTAACGCTTCGCACTCCCGCACGCTGCAACTGCTGGCCGCTGGCGCACGCGAAACGCTGCAGCGCTATGCGATCACCTTCTGGCTGCTGAGCGGCAACCCGTCGATGAACCGCAGCACGCTGGAGAAAGAGAGCCGTACGCTGGCACAGCGTTTGTCGGTGCTGCACGGCATCAACTCGCCGGAGTTCTTTGATAAAGCGGTGTTCTCCTCGCTGGTGCTGACGCTCCGCGATGAGGGTTATATCAGCGACAGCGGTGACGCCGAGCCGGAAGAGACGATGAAGGTTTACCAGATGATGGCGGGCCTGATTACCTCGGACGTGCGCTTGACGATTGAGAGCGTAACGCAGGAAGAGGCGGCGCAGTAAAAACAAAAATCCCCGGTCAGAAAGCCGGGGATTTTTTTATCGCGTGGTGACCGAATGCCACGCCTGATGGCGCTGCGCTTATCAGGCCTACACACGCGAGTGGCAGCGTAGCCCGAATAAGGCGTTTACAGGCCGCATTTAAAACTGCCAGTAGCTCATCGCCAGGCCAATAAACAGCACCAGCCCCACGTAGTTATTGTTCATAAATGCCTGGAAGCACGGGCCGCGTTCGCGGTGGCGAATCAGTTTCTGCTGGTACACAAACAGCGCACCGGCGATCAGTATCGACCAGTAGAACGCCCAGTGCAGGCCGTTGAGCCAGCCAATCGCCACCATCAGCACCAGCACGCATGTCTGCAAAATACCGATAATCAGGCGGTCATTGTCGCCGAACAAAATCGCCGTGGATTTGATGCCGATTTTCACGTCATCGTCACGGTCTACCATCGCGTACTGCGTGTCGTAAGCCACCGCCCACAGAATATTCGCCAGCAGCATCAGCCAGCAGCTCAGCGGCAGCGTCTCGCTCACCGCCGCGAAGGCCATCGGAATCGACCAGCCAAACGCCGCCCCCAGCACCACCTGCGGCAGGTGGGTATAACGCTTCATAAACGGGTAAACCCACGCCAGCGCCAGCGCCGCGATTGACAGTAAAATGGTCATCGCGTTGAGCGTCAGCACCAGCAGGAAGGAAAGCGCCACCAGCACGATAAACAGCGTACGGGCCTCTTTCTCCGTGACCGCCCCGCTCGGCAACGGTCGATTTGCCGTCCGTTTGACGTGACCGTCAAATTTACGATCCGCATAGTCGTTCACTACGCAGCCCGCGGCGCGCATCAGCCATACGCCCGCCACAAAGACCGCCAGGATCCACAGCGGCGGCACACCCGGCGAGGCGACCCACAGCGCCCACAGCGTCGGCCACAGCAGCAGCAGCGCGCCGATCGGTTTGTCCGTGCGCATCAGCCGATGGTAGGCCAGCAGCTTATTCTGCTTCAGACTCCACTCCATTCTTTTTTTCCTCTCAGTACAGCGGCGATGCCGGTAAAAACAGCTCGGTTAACAGCAGCGGTTTACCGCTTAAGCGGAGGCGGGAACGACGCCCCCACAGCGCATCATGACGACCTATCTCAATAAAATCTCGCGTCAGCGTTGACGACGTAAACAGGTAGCGACCCAGCGGCGTTTGCCCCAGGTTTTGCAGCGCCAGCTCCGGCCCGCAGAGGGTCGACTCTGGCACCACGGTGCGCCCGGCAAGCCACGGTTCACCGCCGACGCACAATAATATTTCCCGCAGCCAATAGCGAGCCTCTTCTGGCAGCAGATGCTGCTCAGCCGCCAGCGAGTCGCGGCTGACAAATTCTTCATTTAATAGCGTGACGCTGACGGGTTTCCCGAACTGCTCAAACCGTTTGGTCATGGAATCTTCCAGCATCAGCCAGTCGCGCTGAGCGGGTTCAAGCGGGGGAATGACGTCAAAATAGCGCAGCGCGCGTAGTTGCGTCAGTGCAGAGTGCGACATGCCTGTCTCTCCAATACAAAGCGTTTCGCCATTGTATCGCAGAAAGTCGCGTGAGGGGGTGCAGGAATGGTCAAATACGATCATTAGCGCAACAGCAGTGCAACAGTTTGCGTTGCGCGATAAAAAAGGTGCGCCCACAAGGGCACACCGAAAGGCTTCGCCTAAACATCAGCGCTGCGGGGAGAACTTACCCCTTGCCTTTTACAGCGCCGATAAAGGTGGAACGAGCAGATTTAGAGCCCAGGCGCTCGGCTTCATTCATCAGCTTGAGGGCTTTGTCGATATCCCCTTTCGCTACCGCCTGTTTAATGCCGTTGTTGAAATAGCTTTCCGTATCATCCAGCATCGGTTCCGCCTTCGCCGCTGGCGCTGGCGCAGGTGCTGCGACTGGGGCTGCCGCTGGCGCGCTGTAGGCCGGTGCCGCCGTGTTGCCGACGGTGACCGGCGCCGGGCCGGAAGAGCCGAACAGCGGGCCAACCAGCACGCTGGAGCTGCTGTTGGTTTTCACTTTCAGCTTCACTAAGCCGTCGGTAATGTGTTTGGCTACCGGGTCCGGAATATCCGGTACGGCATTACCGGTGCCTTTCGCGTAGGCTTTTGCCGGGTCCAGCAGAGTCGTGGTCTGCTGGAGATCTTTCTCGGTCGTAAAGACCAGGACATACAGCTTCTGCTGGCCCAGCGCTGGCGTCAGGCGCATCACCCCTTCCAGACGGTCGGCGCTCATCACGCCCGGTGCCTGGTAGGTGAAGTAGCTGCTGGGGAAGAAGGCAGAAGGCGTCATGTTCTGATCGAGAATCAGCACGTTTGGCGCAAATACGTTAGTTTGCTTGTTGACTTCACTGGTCAGGGTCAGCGTCAGTTCACCGATGTTAGCCGGGACGCTGTAGGCCGCCACGTTGCCGGTGATACCAGGAACGTTCAGGCTCTGACCGCCGGTCGCAAGCTGGGTGGACTGCACTTTGGATTGGTCTACCGGCGTCCAGGTCAGCTGCTGAAGCGCAGAGGTTGGAATCGTCGGGGCGGCGCTGGTGTTTTGTGGCACATAGTTGACGTCGGCGAGGCTGATGCCCGGGACGCTCGCCATTAATCCAGCAGATAAGCAGAGAGCAACGAGACTTTTTTTCATTTTCATTATGATGACCTCAGAATGCGGAGTTCTAGCGGTAGCCAGGCAATAGCGCGCTAAACCTCAAGGAACAGAGGGGCTTACGCCCCTCGTCGGTTGTTACGTCAGGTTAGTGCTGAATTACCACCAGATTTCCATCTGAGCACCGAAGGACCACTCATCGCTGTCGCCACGGCTGTAGGTTTTCGCGCTGGTATCTTTGTAAGCAATACCGTTGTCATAACCCCATTTCTCATCCCACTTCGCGTAGGTTGCGAACACGCGGATGGCCGGACGGGACCAGATGCTGTCGCCAGCCTGCCACTGTTGCGCCAGGGTGATTTTGTACTGGTTGTTGGTGTCGCCGGTACGCTGAGACTTCACGTTGTCGTAACCCACTTCCATCAGGGTACTCATGATTGGCGTCCATTTGTACATTGGACGAACGCCGACGGTCCACCACTTGGTGCCGTTACCGTCGTCACGGTCGATATTCTGGTACATACCGACGTACATCAGGTCAACTTTGTCGCCCAGGGAGATTGCGCCGTGGTCGAGGATACGCCACATGTCGCCATCGTTATTGATCTTGTTGTTTACAATACCGATTTCGGTATCTTTGTTGTAATCGTTACCGGTGAAGGAGCCCTGAGACTGGCCTTTACCCTGAGTGGTCATCGAGTCAGTTGCGTACTGAACAACAAACTTGTTGTAGCCTTTCAGCATGCTCTGAGTGTGTTCTGCAGTGAACATCCAGCCGTCTTTTGACGCGCCGTCAGCGAGGCTGTAGCCGTCGGTGTAGTTCGCACGACCGTAGTCAACGCCCAGCTCCAGCACGCCGTCCGGGTTGGTTTCCAGACCGGCTAAACGAACGTCAAACACGTCGTTGGCAGTATCTTTGTAGTTCTTGTAGGTGTTGTTGCTGGTGAAGATGTAAGAACCACCGGCTTCCTGAGAACGGGTCGCTGCCAGAGACAGTTTACCAAAGCCCAGATCGACGTTTTCAATACCTGCACCAGGACCCGAGATATCCCAGTAGTAGAAGTCGATCATGTGAACGTCATGACGCTGGTAGAAACGCTTACCGGCCCAGATGGTGGAGCCTGGCAGCCAGTCAATCAGGTTTTTACCCTGGACGTTCGCTTCACGGAACGCCGGGTCAGTCGCTTCCCAGTCGTTCTGCTGTGCGACGGAGTAAGCCACGTTGGTGTCGAAGTAGAAGCTCTTATCGCCTTCTTTCCACACTTCCTGGCCTAATTTCAATTCGGCATAGGTTTCACATTCGTTACCCAGACGGTATTTACTTTGAGCACCGGTTGCCTGGAAACACTGTTGTTCGCCACCGCTACCCGTCCAGCCGATGCCGGAACGCGCGTAGCCATGAAAATCTACGGCCATTGCCTGAGCAGACATAATGCCTGCTGCGACGGCAACCGCCACGGGGAGTTTGCGCAGAGTAATCATCATTCTATCTCCTGAGATCATTGCTTTTCTTTTTTAACATTTCACCCCGTATCGCCTTATCGCTAGCGACGTGGGGGTTAGATGTTTACTTTTTATGGGGCCTTTAAACGCCGGGCTCTTTATGCAGCCGACGACATGCGGTGCCATCCTCACGGAACAGATGACAGCGCTCTGGCGGCAAGCCAATGGCGAATGTGGCACCCTCTTCTACCAACACCACGTCGTTCTGGCGGTAAACCAGGTTCTGACGAATGGCGGGGATCTGGATATGAATTTGCGTTTCGTTGCCCAGCTGCTCGACAACATGCACCACGCCTTCCAGCGTCACATCGGCGATGTGGCTCGGCATCAGGTGCTCCGGGCGAATGCCCAGCGACATGTTGGCGCCAACCTGCACGTTGTTACTCTCAACCGGCAGCCAGATTTGCTGATGGTTTGGCAGCTCAACCTGGACCTGTTCGATGGCGGTGGCGGTGACTTTGACCGGCAGGAAGTTCATCTTCGGCGAACCAATAAAGCCCGCGACAAAGCGATCGGCCGGATAGTGATACAGCTCAAGCGGTTTACCGACCTGCGCAACGCGACCCGCGTCCAGCACCACGATTTTGTCGGCCAGGGTCATGGCTTCGACCTGATCGTGGGTCACGTAAATCATCGTGCGGCCCAGACGTTTATGCAGACGGGAGATTTCAATACGCATCTGTACGCGCAGCGCGGCGTCCAGGTTAGAAAGGGGTTCATCCAGCAGGAACACGCGCGGCTCGGCCACCAGCGTACGGCCGATAGCGACACGCTGACGCTGACCGCCGGACAGGGCCTTCGGTTTACGTTCCAACAGATGGGCTAATTGCAGAACTTCAGAAACCTGATTAACGCGCTGGTTGATCACTTCTTTTTTAGCGCCGGCCAGCTTCAGGCCAAAAGACATGTTCTCGGCAACGGATAAATGGGGGTACAGCGCATAAGACTGGAACACCATCCCCACGCCGCGTTCGGCGGGCGGAACATCGTTCATGCGGGTTTCACCGATGAACAGATCGCCGCTGGTGATGGTTTCGAGACCCGCGATCATACGCAGCAACGTCGATTTGCCGCAGCCGGACGGCCCGACAAACACCACGAACTCCCCTTCCTGGATATCGAGGTTGATATCTTTTGATACCACCACGTCGCCCCAGGCTTTCGTTACATTGCGTAGCTGTACGTTCGCCATGCCCTTCTCCCTCGTTACAACTTGTCACCAAACGACACATTCAAGATGAACCTGACTATGCAACACACATCATTGAGGTGAATCCTCCACCCCCCCTGTTTTTTATGGGGGAGGAGACGGGAGGATGAGAAGGCGCGCTCTGCCCCCGGCGGCGCAGCCTCCGAACGAAAATCGTGACGGGGCCGACAAAAAACGGCGCTTTTTTTTGTGCGCTGGGACTCATAACCGGGGTTTATGTTACAGCGATCACATTAATCACCCTCGGGGCGTAGAGGTCAGGAGGATGGAAAGGGGTTGCTAAAAAAGGAAACTCAACGACGTTAAACCACCTCTGTGTATCCACGAGTACATCACCTAGAAAGGACGGGATATATGAAAATCAAAACTGGCGCTCGCATCCTCGCGCTGTCCGCATTGACCACGATGATGTTTTCCGCCTCTGCTTTGGCAAAAATTGATGAGGGAAAGCTGGTTATCTGGATCAACGGCGACAAGGGCTATAACGGCCTGGCCGAGGTAGGTAAGAAATTCGAGAAAGATACGGGCATTAAAGTGACCGTAGAACATCCGGATAAGCTGGAAGAAAAATTCCCACAGGTTGCCGCAACCGGCGACGGCCCGGATATCATCTTCTGGGCGCATGACCGCTTTGGCGGCTACGCGCAGTCTGGTCTGCTGGCCGAAGTCACCCCGGACAAAGCCTTCCAGGACAAACTCTATCCGTTCACCTGGGACGCCGTACGCTACAACGGCAAGCTGATTGCTTACCCGATTGCAGTAGAAGCGCTCTCCCTGATTTACAACAAAGACCTCGTGCCTAACCCGCCGAAAACCTGGGAAGAAATTCCTGCGCTGGATAAAGCGCTGAAGGCGAAAGGTAAATCTGCGCTGATGTTTAACCTGCAAGAACCGTACTTCACCTGGCCGCTGATTGCCGCCGACGGTGGCTACGCGTTCAAATTTGAGAACGGCAAGTACGACGTCAAAGACGTGGGCGTGGACAACGCTGGCGCGAAAGCGGGCCTGACCTTCCTGGTTGACCTGATCAAAAACAAACACATGAACGCCGATACCGATTACTCCATCGCTGAAGCCGCCTTCAACAAAGGCGATACCGCGATGACCATCAACGGTCCGTGGGCGTGGTCAAACATCGACAAGAGCAAAATCAACTACGGCGTGACGCTGCTGCCAACCTTCAAAGGCAAGCCGTCTAAACCGTTCGTCGGTGTTCTGAGCGCCGGTATCAACGCCGCGAGCCCGAACAAAGAGCTGGC
Source organism: Kluyvera genomosp. 2 (assembly GCF_036759865.1). Taxonomy (NCBI): domain Bacteria; kingdom Pseudomonadati; phylum Pseudomonadota; class Gammaproteobacteria; order Enterobacterales; family Enterobacteriaceae; genus Kluyvera; species Kluyvera genomosp. 2. Next base: position 35,341 of record NZ_JAPKIA010000018.1, on the reverse strand, counting down.
GAAAGAGTTCCTCGAAAACTACCTGCTGACCGATCAGGGCCTGGCAGAAGTGAACAAGGACAAGCCGCTGGGCGCCGTTGCGCTGAAATCCTTCCAGGATCAGTTAGCCAAAGACCCGCGTATCGCGGCCACTATGGATAACGCCCAGAAAGGCGAAATCATGCCGAACATCCCGCAGATGTCTGCATTCTGGTATGCCGTTCGTACCGCCGTCATCAACGCCGCCAGCGGTCGTCAGACCGTCGATGCTGCACTGAAAGACGCACAGGGTCGTATCACCAAGTAATGCTGTCGATGTGCCTGATGGCGCTTCGCTTATCAGGCCTACGGAGGATTGTAGGCCGGATAAGGCATTTATGCCGCCATCCGGCACTTCTCCGGCCAGGAAGTTTCACCGTTGTAGAGGAAGATCCCCATGGATGTCATTAAAAAGAATCATTGGTGGCAAAGCGACACGCTGAAATGGTCAGTGATTGGTCTGCTGGGCCTGCTGGTGGGTTACCTTGTAGTTTTAATGTACGCACAAGGGGAGTACCTGTTCGCCATCATGACGCTGATTTTAAGCTCAGCGGGCCTGTATATTTTTGCCAACCGTAAAACCTACGCCTGGCGCTACGTTTACCCTGGCATGGCCGGGATGGGGCTGTTCGTCCTGTTCCCGCTGATTTGTACCATCGCCATCGCCTTTACCAACTACAGCAGCACCAACCAGCTCACCTTCGAGCGCGCCCAGCAGGTGCTGATGGACCGTTCTTATCAGGCGGGCAAAACCTATAACTTCACCCTCTTCCCGGCGGGCGATGAGTGGCAGCTGGCCCTCACCGACGGCGAAAGTGGTAAAAATTATCTGTCCGACGCTTTTAAAATTGGCGGCGAGCAGAAGCTGCAGTTAAAAGAAACCGACGCCCTGCCAACCGGCGAGCACGCGCCGCTGCGCGTCGTTACCCAGAACCGCCAGGCGCTGAATCAGCTCACCGCGGTACTGCCGGATGAAAGCAAAGTGACCATGAGCTCACTGCGCCAGTTCTCTGGCACCCAGCCGCTGTATACGCTGGCCGACGACGGCCTGCTGACCAACAACCAGAGCGGCGTCAAATATCGCCCTAACAGCGATATTGGTTTCTATCAGAGCGTTAACGCCGACGGCAGCTGGGGCAGCGAACAGCTGAGCCCGGGCTACACCGTCAGCATCGGCTGGGACAACTTCACCCGCGTCTTTACCGACGAGGGCATCCAGAAGCCGTTCTTCGCTATCTTCGTCTGGACCATCGTCTTCTCGGTGCTGACCGTTATTCTGACCGTGGCCGTTGGCATGGTGCTGGCCTGTCTGGTGCAATGGGAAGCGCTGAAGGGCAAAGCTATTTACCGCGTGCTGCTGATTCTGCCGTACGCCGTGCCGTCCTTTATCTCGATTCTTATTTTCAAAGGGCTGTTCAACCAGAGCTTTGGTGAAATCAACATGATGCTGAGCGCGCTGTTCGGTATCAAACCGGCCTGGTTCAGCGATCCGACCACCGCCCGCTCGATGATTGTTATCGTCAACACCTGGCTGGGTTACCCGTACATGATGATTCTGTGCATGGGCCTGCTGAAAGCGATTCCGGACGACCTGTACGAAGCCTCGGCAATGGATGGCGCCGGTCCGTTCCAGAACTTCTTTAAAATTACGTTCCCGATGCTGATTAAGCCGCTGACGCCGCTGATGATTGCCAGCTTCGCCTTTAACTTTAACAACTTCGTGCTGATTCAGCTGTTGACCAACGGCGGTCCGGATAGACTCGGCACCACCACACCGGCCGGCTATACCGACCTGCTCGTGAGCTACACCTACCGTATCGCCTTCGAAGGCGGCGGCGGTCAGGACTTCGGCCTGGCGGCGGCGATTGCCACGCTGATCTTCTTGCTGGTAGGGGCACTGGCTATCGTGAACCTGAAAGCCACGCGCATGAAGTTTGATTAAGGGAGACAACGAACATGGCTATGGTACAACCCAAATCTCAGAAACTGCGTCTCTTTACCACGCACCTGCTGCTGCTGATTTTCATCGCGGCGATTATGTTCCCGCTGCTGATGGTTATTGCTATCTCGCTGCGCGAAGGGAACTTCGCCACCGGCAGCCTGATTCCGGAAAAAATCTCCTGGGAGCACTGGAAACTGGCGCTGGGCTTCAGCGTTGAGCACGCCGACGGTCGCGTCACGCCGCCACCGTTCCCGGTGCTGCTGTGGCTGTGGAACTCGGTGAAAATCGCCGGCATCACCGCCATCGGTATCGTGACGCTGTCCACGACCTGCGCCTACGCCTTTGCCCGTATGCGCTTCCCGGGCAAAGCGACGCTGCTGAAAGGCATGCTGATTTTCCAGATGTTCCCGGCGGTGCTGTCGCTGGTTGCCCTGTACGCGTTGTTTGACCGTCTGGGTCAGTACATTCCGTTTATCGGTCTGAACACCCACGGTGGCGTGATCTTCGCCTACCTCGGCGGTATTGCGCTGCACGTGTGGACGATTAAAGGCTATTTCGAAACGATCGACAGTTCGCTGGAAGAAGCAGCCTCACTGGACGGCGCGACGCCGTGGCAGGCTTTCCGCCTGGTACTGCTGCCGCTCTCCGTACCTATTCTGGCGGTGGTGTTTATCCTGTCGTTTATCGCCGCCATTACCGAAGTACCGGTTGCATCGCTCTTGCTGCGTGATGTGAACAGCTACACCCTGGCCGTGGGTATGCAGCAATACCTCAACCCACAAAACTATCTGTGGGGCGACTTTGCCGCAGCGGCTGTCCTTTCCGCCATCCCTATTACCGTCGTCTTCCTGCTCGCGCAGCGTTGGCTGGTAAACGGCCTCACGGCCGGCGGCGTGAAGGGCTAAGTTTCATCGTTAATGCCACTGTTATCATCCTCAACTTGTACGAACCCTAACTTGTGACTGTTTGGCGCTCTTCGGAGCGCCTCTTTTTTTGCCTGTCTATCGGAAGCTGGTCGGATACTTCAACGCCCCCGTCCGGCAACCTGCGCGATATTGCCCGATGGCGCTGCGCTTATCAGGCCTACTCGCGTTTGAGGCGCTTCGAGTTACACAGCCACAGCGTAATCACCAGCAGCAGAATGGCGGCAGAATAAATCAGCACATCCAGCGGAGACTTATGGTCGACGATAATCAGCCGCACAATCGCGGTGATGCCAATGTAGACAAAATAGCGCAGGGGAAAATGGAAGCCTGACTGAAAGTACTTCACAATCAGCGCGATAAATTCGAAATAGAGGAAGTAGACCACCAGCCCCTCCACCAGTTCGTACTTGCTGGTGCGCTCCGGCGCAAACAGTACATCGGCCAGATGTACCGTCTCTTTACCAAGAAAAACAATCAGGATCAGGCCCAGGCTGAGCAAGCCCAGGTTCAGGACGGTCTGCAAAATTGTGGAGATAAACTCTACGCGTGGGCGAGTCAGTGACGTCATAGCAAGCACCTCTTTCGCTGGGCCGAGATCTTTGTATAGCGCAAAAGTGTGATACAGATCTAGTTTTTCTGGTCAACTTTTCACCGCCATGCGGCCCGTCGTATCCGGTTATTCAAGCCCGGATCGGGTATCGGAGGCGGTACCTTGGTGCATTTTTGCGTGATAAACGGCTTAAAGAGAATAATTTTCTTTATATTGCCTCTGGCAAGGAAAAATAGAGTAAGTTTTTCCTCATAAAAGCACCTAAATTAACCTTATAAATAACAGGTTTATTTGGGGGCATCACCGCATGCGTTACGTCTCTCCTTCCCTTTTTATCCAGTGGCTCAAGCAAGAAGTTACGCCTGCATTAGGCTGCACCGAACCGGTGGCTATCGCATTTACCGCAGCCTATGCCGCCCGCTATCTGCCCGGCCCCTGCGAGCGCATCAGCGGATTTATTTCCGCCAATCTGTATAAAAACGCCATGGGCGTCACCATTCCTGGCACGACCGTTTCGGGCGTAAGCCTGGCCGCCGCCATTGGCGCCTTTGGCGGTCATGCTGATAAAGGCTTACGTGCGCTGGAAGGGATTACCGAGCACCACGTTGAATTAGCCAACGCGTTAATCAACACAGGCAACGTCACGATTAACGTGGAGGACACGTCCGATTTTATTCACCTCGACCTGACGCTGCTCGCCGCCGGGCAGTCCTGCCGCGTGGTGGTCAAAGGCACCCACACGAACGTGGTGGCGCTCTATCTGAACGATGAACCGCTGGCGCTGGAACAGCCTGACGAGAAGGCCGCGAACCCTCACGCGCTGCCAACCTTCAGCCTGCGGGACGCATTCGATTTTATTACCGCAGCACCCGCGGAAGAGATCGCGTTTATCCTCGAAGCAGGCCGCCTGAACTCGGCGCTGTCGCAGGAAGGTAAACGCAAAAAATACGGTCTGAATATTAACGGCGCGTTCGCCGATGCGGTAAATAAAGGGCTGATGAGCAACGATCTGATGAGCAAAGTGATCATTGATACCGTTGCCGCCTCCGATGCCCGCATGGGCGGCGCACCGGTCATTGCGATGTCTAACTTCGGCTCCGGCAACCAGGGGATAACCGCGACGATGCCAGTCGTGACCGTCGCAAACCATCTCAATGCCGATGAAGACACTCTGGCGCGCGCGCTGGCCCTATCGCACCTGACGGCCATCTCCATCCACTCGCGCTATACCCGTCTGTCCGCGCTTTGCGCCGCCTCGACGGCGGCCATGGGCTCGGCGGCAGGCATGGCCTGGCTGTTCACCCGCGATCCCGATGTCATCAACGCCGCGATTACCAACATGGTTAGCGACATTACCGGCATGATTTGCGACGGCGCGTCTAATAGCTGTGCGATGAAAGTGTCTTCGGTGGTTTCCAGCGCCTTCAAAGCGGTGCTGATGGCAATGCAGAACAGCTGCGCCAGCGCTAACGACGGCATTGTATGCCGCGACGTAGAGCAAACCATCAATAATTTGTGCCGGCTGGTGGTTCACCCGATGACGCATACCGACAAAGAGATTATCAGCATTATGGTGGACAAGTCGTTTCCACGCGACGCCGTGCTCGTCGACAGCGTCGCGCATTGAACCCACGAGGCAGTCGTCAGCGGAAGTTCTGGCTCTTATCGCCGGTCATGTTGTACAGCTCGAACTGACGTCCCAGCATCTGACCACCGTCGCGCGTCAGCGGCGTCCAGCCAACAACCGCGCGGCTGCGGGTTGGGCCGGAGGTGAAGAGATCCATCGGGATATTCACATAGACCCCTTTGGTGAACTGCCCTTCGCCATACTCATCCGCAGAGACGTTGGTAATGGTGGCGTATGCGCCAACCACAATGCCGCTGTCGAAGTGTTTCGAGATATCCAGCGTGCCGCCTTTATCTCCCGCCAGATACTGCCCGACGCTGGCTTTCACCAGCACATCCTGAGCAAACGACGGCGTCCAGTAGGCGGTCAGGTGCCCGGTCTTCACGCTGTAGTCGGTAAACTTCATCATGTCCTGCGCGCTGCGCCAGTCACGCTGCTTCACGTAGTTGGCGTTCAGGCCAAAGGCCCAGTTGCTGTCCACCGGACGATAGAGCACTTCCGCCCCCGCGCCGCCGTACATGGTTTCCAGATAGCCGCCGTAGACCTGGCCGTAGAAATCATTGCCCAGATACTGGAAGTAGTTGGCCTGCAGGTTATTTACGTAGACATCGTTTTCCACGTATTCGCGGATGTGCGTACGCACGCGCGGCAGCGCCGAATCCTTCGGCGGGTTGGTGTAATTAAACTTGCCGTAGTTATTGGCGAGGTTAGCGAACAGGCTACCGCTGGTCAGCAGGTGGTCAGTCACCCACCAGTCAGCCGAGCCCATGACGCCGACCTGGTACATATAGAAACTTTCCGGCCCGCCGATCGACTGGCTCAGCACCGGATCGATATGGAAATCAAAGCGCGATTTGTCGATATACCAGCCCTGCTCGGTTTTATCCGGCACGATCGGCGCGACGCGTTTTTGCACCAGCGGCGTCTCCTGCCCCAGCGGCTCCCCGGCGAGATGCCGTTGCAGGCTTGCTACATCGGTTTCCGTGGTCACTTCCGGCAGATTCAGCCGCGTCTCGGTAATGCGGATCGTGCGGATCCCTTCCGGAAGATCGTTGGCGATGATCCGATTGGCGCGTTCGATCCCTTCCCGCGAATCACGATACTTCACCTGCTCACCGGTGACGTACAGCGTGTCGCCCTGCACCTGAATTTTCGGCGCCGCAAAGCCCGCGTTGTACTTAAGCTGGGTCAACTGGTTTGCCACTACCGAATGCTGGAGGATAGGGTCCTGCGGCTGAGGTCGATAGGTCGGGCGCGCGTTGTCGTTATAGGACGGACGCAGATCGTTAAAGTTGGTGCGCAGGGTAAAGCCGAACATCACCGTATTGCCACGTTCGTAGCTGAGGTTCACATCGGCCCAGTCGGTAACGCGATAAATAGCGCCGACGTTAATTTTGCTCTTCTGATCGAGCTTGCCAGCAAAGTCCTGCTGGTAGTTGTTACCTTCATACTCCAGCTTCAGACGCAGCGGCTGCCACGGCGTCTGGTACTCAATACCGCCAAAGTAAGCCGCCGGGCCATGGAACATCTGGCTGCCATCAACCGAGCCCGCTTTACGATAGCGATTATCGCGGTAGCAGTATTTGTCGCTGTAGGAGCAGAACGGGTTGGTGGCGTTACCGCTGGTGCCGAGATAACCCCAGCCTAAGCCGAGAGTAAAGTCGAACGGCCCCCAGGCTTTGCTGGCAACAATATATTCCGAGTCAAACAGGCCGGTACCGCCGATATCGCGCGCGCCGACCGCCACCTGCGGCATCCAGTCGCTCTCTTCCCACAGGCGCAGCTTCACGTCGAAGGCTTTATCTTTGTAGGTTTGCGAGCCGGAGAAGGCATCCACGCTGCTGTAGTCTTTGGTGCGCACATCGGTATAGCGCAGCGTGGTTTCCAGCCACGGGAAAAGCTGGGCAGAGGCGGAGTAATAGCGGTACTGATCGTTATCGCGATAGTTCAGGCTGAACTCGCCGTCGCGCGCCATGCGTGCCGTTGGGGTTTGCAGCAGGCCTACGCCGCCAAAGTCTGACTGCGAGGGGCCGATAGGGGCGGGAAACGTTTCCGCATGGCACGCCGCGCTAACCGACAGGGCCAGCAGGCTGTAAAGACAAGCTTTTTTCATTATTCAGGTCTCCGCTGCGACAGGGAGCGAAGGATTTCAGCGTTCAGCGCTTCGTATTTTTTCGTCCACCGTGAGTCGGCAAAGCCGACAAACAGAATGCTGCCGGGCATCGGTTCAACGTGCCGCTTATTCCAGTACGCCACCGGCGCTTTTTGCGTGCGCCCGTCCGGATAAAGCACCCAGGCGTAGCTGCGATCCGCGCCGCTGAGCAGGCTGATATCATCGAGGTAGCTGGCCGCGTCGCGCCCCGGCGTGAAAGGGATTTTTCCCGGTTTATCCACCAGACCCACCAGCGTGATGGTAGAGGGTTCGCGCCCCAGCCACAGGGTGTAATGGCCTTCGAGCGGCGGGTTATTTTTACTGCGGACCCGCACGGTGTCAGGGTCCAGCGGCACTAATAAACGCCCGGTCACCGGGATGGCCTGCAGTTGGTTGCGCAGGGCATTTATCGCCCCCGCCTCGCTGCCGCCCTCATCCGCCGCAAGCGCGGCCAGTTCTGCCAGCAGCGCCTGATGTTCACGCTCGGCTTGCGCAGTTGCCAGCGGAGAGGCGATCGCCGCGCCGGGCCACCAGCTTCCCGCCAGCCTCGGTTGCCCGACCAGGTCGGCCAGTCGTTCGGCGTGGGTTAAGGTCAGCGGCTTTTCAACGCCCGCCATATGAACCTCGACGGTACCTGCCGCCTGAGCGGCAAAGGAGATAGCGCTGAGCATGGCGGCGATAATTAACGGTTTTTTCATGATTTCGCCGCCTTGATAAGCATGGTTTTTACCGGGAAGGTTCCTGCGCCGAGATATTGTTCCGACTGGCGAATTTGCCCTTCGCTGTCGACCCAGTAGCGGTTGCGCCAGCTCGCTTCAGAAGTGCTCACCTCTTCTTCCAGCACACGTACGGCGGTGTCCTGGCCCGACAGGGTCAGCGTGTCGTTGCCATCCCAGTGGAAGGTGGACGTGGCGGTGGCATAGCGCACCTGCTGATGCTCGGTCCAGCCCATGGTCCGCGTCCAGCGCGCGCCGTCGGTTATCTGGTTCGGGCGGGCCAGCGGGTCGTTGTCGAGGTTATTCACCGTGAGCAGGTTGTCGCCCGCCAGCTTGGTTTTTACCAGGCGTCCATGCTGTGTCACCAGCATTGCCCGGTCCTGCGTCAGCCATTTCTGCTGACCCTCTTCGGAATACGCCAGCACCACGAAGATCTGCGGTCCGCCGTTAAGCTGCATATATTGGCTGGCGTATGGCATGGTCTGGATTTCATCGTCGGTAAGCTGTACGCCCGACTCACCGGATACGCTTTGCCAAAGCGATTTCCCCAGTCCCTTGGTGCTGGGTGAACACGCCTGAAGCAACAGGCAAATAAGGGGAATAACAAGTCGCTTCACGACGCTTCTCCAGGGGCAAAATAACCACACCGAAGTGTGGTTAGGATTAACGTACCGTTTTTTATTGAGTACGGGTGGTGGTTGTCGTACTGGTCGTGGTGGTGGTCCCGGTGTTGGAACCATCACCGCCAGCCGCTGCCAGCGCCATACCGACCGCAGAACCTACGGTGCTGGCGCTGGTGGCGGTTGAACTCCCGGCCGACACTGACGTTGCTGCTGCACCAGCTGCTTCACCTGTTTCAATCGGTGCCGCGCTGGCGCTTGCCGCAGCAAACGCCGATATGGCAAAAATGCCATAGAGGATTTTCTTCATACGTATTCCCTTCATTAGATGAATGGATATGTACCTGAGAATATTCAGGCGTCATCGAGTATACACAACCAAATGCACGGAATTCGGTGATGGGAAATAAGGGGAGGTTTTTTCGGAAAATATGAAAATGAAAGATAAGAAAATAAAATACCAATAAATAACAGCGTGTTATATATTAATTTAAGAATGGCAATATACGGTTAATCCGAAACATACATCTGGGATAGATGATATTTAGGATTATGCTCAATATCAATATAATTCAGAAAATGAGGATATACGGAATTATCTGACAAAAAAATGCCGGCATTACGCCGGCATTGAGAATATATAACCTTACGCGCGCCAGGATTTATAACGGTTGATCAGACCGTTGGTGGAGCTATCGTGGCTGTCGATGGCGTTATCATCGTTCAGCTCCGGCAGGATGCGGTTAGCCAGCTGTTTACCCAGCTCTACGCCCCATTGGTCGAAGGTGAAGATGTTCAGGATAGCGCCCTGGGTGAAGATTTTGTGCTCGTACAGGGCAATCAGCGCACCCAGGCTGTACGGGGTAATTTCGCGCAGCAGGATGGAGTTGGTTGGACGGTTGCCTTCGAACACTTTGAACGGTACCACGTAGTCCAGGGTTGCTGGGTCTTTACCCTGGTCACGGTATTCCTGCTCAACCACTTCGCGAGATTTACCAAACGCCAGCGCTTCGGTCTGGGCAAAGAAGTTAGACAGCAGCTTAGGATGATGGTCAGTCAGCGGGTTGTGGCTGATGGCCGGGGCGATGAAATCGCACGGAACGATTTTGGTCCCCTGGTGAATCAGCTGATAGAACGCGTGCTGGCCGTTGGTGCCCGGCTCGCCCCAGATGATTGGGCCAGTCTGGTGTTCAACCTTGTTGCCGTTACGGTCAACGTACTTACCGTTGGACTCCATGTTGCCCTGCTGGAAGTACGCGGCAAAGCGGTGCATGTACTGGTCGTACGGCAGAATCGCTTCAGTTTCGGTACCGTAAAAATTGTTGTACCAGATGCCGATCAGCGCCAGCAGTACCGGCAGGTTTTTCTCCGCCGGCGTGGTGGAGAAGTGCTTGTCCATCGCGTGCGCGCCGGAGAGCAGCTCAACGAAGTTGTCGTAACCCACGGACAGAATGATAGACAGACCAATCGCGGACCACAGAGAGTAGCGGCCGCCAACCCAGTCCCAGAACTCGAACATGTTGGCCGTATCGATACCGAATTCAGACACCGCTTTACCGTTGGTAGACAGCGCGGCGAAGTGTTTTGCCACGTGCTTCTGGTCGCCTGCGCTTGCCAGGAACCAGTCGCGCGCGCTGTGGGCGTTGGTCATGGTTTCCTGAGTGGTGAAGGTTTTAGACGCCACCAGGAACAGCGTGGTTTCCGGATTCAGGTTTTTCAGCGCTTCGGCGATGTGGGTACCATCGACGTTAGAGACGAAGTGCATGTTCAGGTGATTTTTGTACGGGCGCAGCGCTTCGGTCACCATGAAGGGGCCGAGGTCGGAGCCGCCGATACCGATGTTCACCACGTCAGTGATGGATTTGCCGGTGTAGCCTTTCCACTGACCGGAGATGATCGCTTCAGAGAAAGCTTTCATCTTCTCCAGCACGGCGTTCACTTCCGGCATCACGTCTTTGCCATCAACGATAATCGGGGTATTGCTACGGTTACGCAGCGCCACGTGCAGCACGGCACGGTCTTCGGTGCGGTTGATCTTTTCGCCAGAGAACATGGACTTGATGGCACCGCTCAGATCGGTCTCTTTGGCCAGATCCAGCAGCTTAGCCAGGGTCTCTTCGGTGATGCGGTTTTTGGAGAAATCGACCAGCATCTGATCGTCGAAGGTGGCGGAAAACTTGCTGAAACGGTCGCCATCTTCGGCGAACAGTTGCGCAATGGTAACGTCCTTCATTTCATCGAAGTGTTTCTGTAGTGCCTGCCACGCAGCGGTCTGCGTTGGGTTAATGTTTTTCATTAGCAATACCCTTCTGATTTAAAAATCGTAACTGTCCTCGATTGTAGCGCCTGTCACAAAAAATTGTGATGGTTTTAATGTCATCCCCCTAAGGGATGAGAAAATTGCGCATAAAACAGACAAAAGTATAGCCTTCATAAGCCGCATTACTGTGGGGCTATGGCGCATGAAAAATCCGCATAACCCCAGCGTTGACAAGCGACCCGCTAACCCTTTATTTATAAATGTACTACCTGCGCATGCGCAGGCCAGAAGAGGCGCGTTGCCCAGGTATACGGTGTTGGAGGAACCCATCCTGTGAAAACACCTGAAGGGGAGCAACGCCGAGATGGCTGAACAACAGGTTACGTTCAACATCGGCTACAGGGGCTGAATCCCCTGGGTTGTCACCAGAAGCGTTCGCAGTCGGGCGTTTCGCAAGTGGTGGAGCACTTCTGGGTGAAATCGTAGTTGTTTATCGCTCTGCGCCCACCCGTCTTTCGCTCTTCCCTTGTGCCAAGGCTGAATAATAAAAATCCCCTGACACGAGGTTCATATGACAGCAGCAGTAGTCGTCGCCAAGTTTGGCGGTACCAGCGTAGCCGATTTTGACGCTATGAATCGCAGCGCCGATGTGGTGCTTTCCGACGCCAACGTGCGTCTCGTCGTGCTGTCTGCCTCCGCAGGCGTCACCAACCTGCTGGTTGCGCTGGCCGAAGGGCTGGAGCCAGCCGAACGCGTGGCTAAGCTGGACGCCATTCGCGCCATTCAGTACGCCGTGCTGGAACGGCTGGCAAACCCTGCCGTCATTCGCGATGAAATTGAACGCCTGCTGGAAAATCTCGCGACGCTGGCGGAAGCCGCCTGCGCAGAAACGTCTACCGCGCTGACCGACGAACTGGTGAGCCACGGCGAGCTGATGTCGACCTTATTATTCGTTGAAATTCTGCGTGAACGTCAGGTTCAGGCGCAGTGGTTCGACGTGCGTAAAGTCATGCGCACCAGCGACCGCTTTGGCCGCGCCGAGCCGGACGTGGCCGCGCTGGCCGAACTGGCCGCGCAGCAGTTAGCGCCACGTCTTGAAGAAGGCCTGGTGATCACTCAGGGCTTTATCGGCAGCGAAAGCAAGGGTCGTACCACCACGCTGGGCCGCGGCGGCAGCGATTACACTGCCGCCCTGCTTGGCGAAGCGCTGCACGCCACCCGCGTCGATATCTGGACCGATGTTCCCGGTATCTACACCACCGATCCGCGCGTGGTGCCTGCGGCGAAACGTATTGATGAAATTGCCTTTGAAGAGGCCGCCGAGCTGGCGACCTTCGGCGCGAAGGTTCTGCATCCGGCCACGTTGCTGCCAGCCGTACGCAGCGACATTCCTGTGTTTGTCGGCTCCAGTAAAGATCCCAAAGCGGGCGGCACGCTGGTGTGCAACGAAACCGCCAATCCGCCGCTGTTCCGCGCGCTGGCGCTGCGCCGTAAGCAAACGCTGCTGACGCTGCACAGCCTCAACATGCTGCACTCACGCGGCTTCCTCGCGGAGGTATTCGGCATCCTCGCACGCCATAATATTTCGGTGGATCTGATCACCACCTCAGAGGTCAGCGTCGCGCTGACGCTCGACACGACCGGCTCAACGTCAACCGGCGACACCCTGCTGACGCAGTCGCTGCTGATGGAACTGTCGGCGCTGTGCCGTGTGGAAGTCGAAGAAGGCCTGGCGCTGGTGGCGTTGATTGGCAACGACCTGTCCAAAGCCTGCGGCGTGGGTAAAGAGGTGTTCGGCGTACTGGAGCCGTTCAACATTCGAATGATTTGCTACGGCGCGTCCAGCCATAACCTGTGCTTCCTGGTGCCGGGTGCGGAAGCCGAGCAGGTGGTACAGAAGCTGCACCATAATTTGTTTGAGTGAGTAGACGTCAACGCCCGATGGTTCTTAGGCCATCGGGCATTTTCAGCGCATCACCGTATCATATAACAGTCTGTCCAGCGCCCGGACATCCCCTTCCCGGCTGTCTGGTAAGGTCGGTGGGATTTCTCCTCTCTCCAGTTCGCCGCGGATAAACGCATGTAACAATGGACGACGCGGACCATACTCAGCCTCACCTGACCGCTGTTTGCGCGCCAGCAATTCGTCGATTTCCTGACGCAATGGCGCATCCAGTTCACTTCCCGCCAGCAGCTCGGCAAAACGCATTGGCGGCACGCCCTTGCCCGCTTCCACCCAACGCACCGCCAACAGGGGTCGCAGAACGTAGAAGTACTTCTTCAATCGCACGTCGTCACCCTGCAAATAACCACGGAAGTTTTTCCGCGCCATCGAGTAGTAGTGCCAGCGGGCACGTAGCGGAGAAAACCATTTGGGCACCAACGCTTTCAGCACCGACACGGTCGCGTCATCCTGCTGATAGACCACCGGCGAATCCAGCCACTCGATAAGCGTCGGGTTTGCGCCTTTGAGTAACCCCAGCGCCTTGCGCCATTCCCAGCCGCACACGTCCAGCTCATCATCTATCGGCAGCTCGATAACATCGCGTGGCGCTTCGACCCGCAGATACCATTCAGGGGGATGAACATAGAGAAATCGCACGTCGTAGTCGCTGTCCGGCGAGGCAAATCCCCAGCCACGGCTGCCGGATTCACAGGCATACAGCACCCTGACGCCATAGCGCTGCTCAACCTCTTTTAGCTGGCGCAATACCCGTTCGCGCATTGCGCCGTCCACTGTGTTGTCGCTCATTATTCTTATCCTTTTATGTTCACAAGACCGTGCAGCACCTGATCCAGGCCCCCGAACACCGAGATTTTATCGATGCGCTCAGCAACTCTTTCGAGGGTTTCCAGTTCTTTTAAGCGCAGCGCTACCGGGTTGTTTTCCATCACTTTTGCCGTATTTAACAGCGATCGCGTGGCGGCAGTCTCTTCACGACGTCGGATCACGTTGGCCTGGGCGGATTTTTCCGCTTCAACCAGTTGCGATAAAATAGCCTTCATATCGCCGGGCAGGACAATATCCTTCACCCCCAGTGAAGCCACCTCAATACCAAACGGCGTCATACGGGCTTTCACCTGCGCGCTCACCACTTCATCGATCACCTGCTTATCTTCCAGCAATTCGTCCAGCGTGCGCGTTCCCACCGCTTCACGCAGCGCAAACTGCAATTCACGGTAAAGGTGATCCAGCGGTTTAGTCAGTTGACCAAATGCCAGCAACACATCGCTATAACGCCAGTTCGCCGCCAGGTTTAAACGCAGGTTGACCTTATCTTTGGTCAGTATCTCCTGGCCGCCAACCTCCAGCACCTGCAAACGGGTATCCACCACTTCCGCTTCAATCAGATGGTTTACCTTCCAGTATGCGGTTAGCCCCGGCGGCAACAGCGCCCGGGTTTCGCCATCAATTTTCAGTACACCGACGTGCCACGCCGGGATCTGCACCGTTAAGATAGCTTCGCGACCTTTCACCGCACCGCTGCGACGGGGCTGTAACACCGCGTTCATCACGTCAACAGGAACCAAAACCTGACGTGTATCCATCCGTACCAGCTTCAGCGCTTCATCGGCCTGCCAGTACAGACGGCGCGTTGCCGGTGGCAAAATTTCCTGCAAGACGCCGTTCACATACAGCGCACCTGCTTCAGTATCGGTTAAATCAGCTACCACACAGTACTGCTCCACCCATGTAGGCTGGAAGCGACGTAAATACTCCGCGAGCGCTTCCGGAATTTCGCTGCCATCGGTATTGATTACCAGAACGTCCGGAGTGTTAAACCATGGCAAACGGTGTTCACCTGCATCCAGTACCTGATAGTAATCACCCTGTCGGGATAACAGGCCAAGCTGGCCTTTACGAATAGTGATTTTTTTCATCATTTTTTATTCCTTATTGTGAGTCAGGCGCGGGTGCAGGGGCGAAGCGACAGGGGAATTCCCTTTTGCCTGTCACACGGCATCATTACCGGCAGCCTGTTCTGGAGCGTGCTAACTGCACATCGCTCCGCTTTATTTCTATGATTAACAACCCGTTTTCATTCGGGGATGAAATTGGGAATCGAACCCACTGTGTGTCATCGGCTGACGGAACGCGCCCGGAAAACAGCCTGTACCGTTCCTGACGTGCCGGCGGGGTTTAACCCCCTGCGCTTTCAGCGTGATTGACGTAAGAGTTATTGCCAGAAGCGTGCCAGGAATTAAAACAGGCATATTTAATTTTTAATTAATTGATTTTTATAATTTTAATTATTAACGCCAATAATGGCGGTTGTCTCGACGGGTTAATTTTTTTATCTTTTATTCTCTTATTTATCTTTTTGGATAAACCATGAAGAAGCGACGGGTAGTGATTGGCGTATTGGGAACGGTGCTCGATAAGCGCGGCAAGCGGGCCAATCGGTTTAAGAAGTGGCGACCCACGGTTGGGCTATGCCAACAACCCGATTTCCCTGTCGACAGGCTGGAACTCCTCCACCAGCCACGCGATGAGAGCATGGCGCAAAGGTTGATTGAAGACGTCGCGCTGCTTTCGCCGCACACCCATGTTCGCCCGCATGCCGTCACCATTAACGATCCGTGGGACTTTGAAGAGGTCTACGCCGCGTTTCTCGACTTTGCCACGCATTATGAATTTGATACGGAAAACGAAGAGTATCTGGTGCACATCACCACCGGCACTCACGTGGCACAAATCTGCTGGTTTTTGCTGACGGAAGCGCGCTACCTGCCCGCCAGCCTGCTGCAAACCGGCCCGGCGCCACGCGGTTCATCAGATGAGGCCGTCGCCGCTGGCGTCTGCTCGGTTATCGATCTCGATTTAAGCCGCTACGCCACGCTCACCAGTCGTTTTCAGCGCGAACAGCAGCAGTCGGTCTCTTTTCTGAAAGCCGGGATTGATACGCACAACGCCACCTTCAATAAACTGATCGATCGCATTGAGCGGGTCGCTCTGCGTTCGACCGACCCGATCCTGCTCACCGGCCCTACCGGCGCGGGCAAATCCTTCCTCGCGAAACGTATTTTTCAGCTACGCCAGTCGCGGCATCTGGTGGCGGGAAAACTGGTGGCGGTTAACTGCGCAACCCTGCGCGGCGACAATGCGATGTCCACGCTGTTTGGTCACGTGAAGGGAGCCTTTACCGGTGCGCTCACGGCGCGTAGCGGGTTGCTGCGAGAGGCCGATGGTGGCGTGCTGTTTCTCGATGAGATCGCCGAATTGGGGCTGGACGAGCAGGCCATGCTACTCAAAGCAATTGAAGAAAAAACCTTTTTCCCGTTTGGGTCAGACAAAGAAGTACGCAGCGATTTTCAGCTGATTGCTGGCACCCATCGAGACATGCGGCAATGGGTATCTGAAGGCCGTTTTCGCGAGGATCTCTACGCGCGTATCAATATGTGGAGCTTCGCCCTGCCCGGTCTGGCGCAGCGGCGGGAAGATATCGCGCCGAACGTCGAGTATGAGCTGCAACGTTTCTCCAGCAGCAAACAGACGCAAATCCGTTTCGATAAAGAAGCCCGCGCTTACTATCTGGCATTTGCCTGTTCCTCACAGGCACAGTGGCGTGGCAATTTTCGCGAGCTAAGTTCATCCATCGCGCGTATGGCGACGCTTGCCGAACAAGGTCGCATCACCTTATCCCTTGTCGAAGAAGAGATTGCGCTGCTAAAGGAGAGTTGGCAGATAGCCACTCCGCAGCCTGAACTGAATATGGACATTGACCTGTTCGATCGCCGCCAGTTAGAAACGGTACTGGAAGTGTGCCGCCGCTGCGCGTCGCTGTCGGAAGCCGGACGCGAACTGTTTGCCGTCTCGCGGCAGAAAAAAGCCAATCCCAACGATGCAGACCGCCTGCGCAAATATCTCGCTCGTTTCGGGCTAAGCTGGGAAAACCTCCGCAGCGCAACATGAACATAATTTGTTTGAATAATATTCCATCACGCGATAAACAATAACTATAGTCGGGCTCGAACCCGGCTTTTTTATAACAACACAACATCTTTAAATCGCAAGGAATACAACATGCTCGCCGTTCTCACCCGGCTGTTCCCGCTTTGGGCGCTGCTGCTCTCCGTTATCGCTTATTTCACCCCCACGACCTTCACGCCGATTGGCCCGCTGGTCCCCTCGCTGCTGATGCTGATTATGTTCGGCATGGGCGTGCACCTGAAGATTGACGATTTCAAACGTGTGTTATCGCGTCCGGCGCCGGTGGCAGCGGGGATATTTCTGCATTACCTGGTGATGCCGCTTGCCGCCTGGCTGCTGGCGCTGATTTTCCATATGCCGCCGGAGCTTTCTGCCGGGATGGTGCTGGTCGGCAGCGTCGCCAGCGGCACGGCATCTAACGTGATGATCTATCTGGCGAAAGGTGACGTGGCGTTGTCCGTTACCATCTCGTCAGTCTCCACGCTGGTCGGCGTGATCGCGACGCCGCTGCTGACACGCCTGTACGTTGATGCGCATATTCAGGTCGACGTGATGGGAATGCTGTTGAGTATATTGCAGATTGTGGTCATTCCGATTGCGCTGGGCCTGGTCATTCACCATCTGTTCCCCCGCGTGGTCAAAGCGGTCGAGCCTTTCCTGCCCGCCTTTTCCATGGTGTGCATTCTGGCCATCATCAGCGCCGTGGTAGCCGGTTCTGCTGCGCATATCGCATCGGTAGGGTTTGTGGTGATTATCGCGGTCATTCTGCATAACACAATCGGTCTGCTCGGCGGCTATTGGGGCGGACGGCTGTTCGGCTTTGATGAGTCGACCTGCCGCACGCTGGCGATTGAAGTCGGCATGCAAAACTCTGGCCTCGCGGCAGCGCTGGGTAAAATCTACTTCGGCCCGCTGGCCGCACTGCCTGGCGCGCTGTTCTCAGTGTGGCATAACCTGTCGGGATCGCTGCTGGCGGGATACTGGTCAGGAAAGCCAATCGAAGATAAAAAAGACAAATAACGCTCGAGAGTCGGCCCGATAAGCGGAGCGCCATCGGGCTAAATAACGCACCTTGCCGGATGGCGGCGTCAACGCCTTATCCGGCCTACAAAGATTTGCCCCTTTGCCGTACACTGGGTTAACTATCCGATTGAGGGCACTCCCTATGGCACTCCCCCGCATTACGCAAAAAGAGATGACCGAGCGCGAACAGCGCGAGCTGAAAACCCTGCTCGACCGCGCGCGCATCGCACGTGGCCGCCCGTTGACGAACGCGGAAACTAACGGCGTGAAAAAGGAGTACATCGATAAGCTGATGGTACAGCGCGAAGCGGAAGCGAAAAAAGCCCGCCAGTTAAAGAAACAGCAGGCTTATAAACCGGATACCGAGAGTTCATTTTCCTGGTCGGCGAACACGCCGACACGCGGCAGGCGTTAACGCCCTTTCTTTTTCCGCCCCGGTGCGGTGAAACGTTTACCGTTGCCCGCCGGGCGCGCCGGTTTCTCGCTGGTTTTTTCCATCTTCACCACCGGGCGTTTGATCCCCGCGGTTTTCGGCTTGGCCTTGGCTTTTGGTTTCGCCTCGGAAGAGGAGTTCTCAATCAGCTTAAACAGGTCAATCAGCTCATCGTCCGTCAGATCGCGCCACTCGCCCAGCGGGATACCCGTGAGGCTCACGTTCATAATGCGCGTACGCTCAAGCTTCGTGACTTCATAGCCAAAGTGTTCACACATGCGGCGAATCTGGCGATTCAGCCCCTGCACGAGGGTAATACGGAAGACAAACGGCGCTTCTTTCTTCACTTTGCACTTTTTGGTCACGGTGCCGAGAATCGGTACGCCCGCGCCCATGCCGCGAATAAACTCATCGGTGACCGGCTTATCAACCGTGACCAGATACTCTTTTTCGTGGTCGTTGCCGGCGCGCAGAATCTTATTCACCAGATCGCCGTGGTTGGTGAGAAAAATCAGCCCCTGGGAGTCTTTGTCCAGACGGCCTATCGGGAAGACGCGTTTGCTGTGGTTAACAAAATCCACAATGTTATCGCGCTCGCCGTCTTCGGTCGTGCTGACGATGCCGACAGGTTTATTCAGCGCAATCAGCACTAAATCATCCGCTTCACGCGGCTCAATCAACCGACCGTTGACCTTCACAACGTCGCCCGGCATAACCTGGTCGCCAATGGTGGCGCGTTTACCGTTGATAAAGACGTTGCCCTGTTCGATAAAGCGATCCGCTTCGCGACGCGAACAGATACCGCTTTCGCTGATGTATTTATTTAATCGGGTTGATGAGTCTGGCAGCATAAATTCTCCTTTGGCAGCGGAATATACCTTACCTTACGGGTGAGAAAAAATAGTCCGTCGCAAATCGTTGTACATATCACGCCAGATTTGCACAAACGTGCAATTACCCAACCGAGCATATCGAGCAAATACGCTTGAACTCCTTATACAGCGGCGCTATACCAGATCCATACCCTGACCACGACGTTTTGCACATATGTGCAGGAGCCCCTTCGATGGAAAACAGCGACGATATCCGTCTTATCGTGAAAATTGCTCAGCTCTACTATGAACAGGAGATGACGCAGGCGCAAATTGCGCAGTCGCTGGGGATTTATCGCACCACCATCAGCCGCCTGCTCAAACGCGGGCGCGAGCTGGGGGTGGTGACTATCGCCATTAACTATGACTACAACGACAGCCTGTGGTTAGAAGAGCAGCTTAAACAGATATTTGGCCTGAAGGAGGCCGCCGTCGCCCCGCAGGAAGCCGAGCTCGGAGCCTATGGCGCACCGCTGGTGGAGCGCCTGCTCTCGGCTAACGCCATCATTGGCTTCGGCTGGGGTCGCGCGGTCAGCATGCTGGTCGAGTCCCTCCCCACCGCCAGCCAGCCGCGCCAACATGTCTGTGTTCCGATCGTCGGAGGACCGTCGGGCAAGCTGCCGAGCCGTTACCACGTCAACACGCTCACCTACGCTGCAGCTGAACGTCTGAAGGCGGAGTCTTACCTCGCGGACTTTCCGGCCCTGCTGGATAACCCGACGATTCGCAACGGCATCATGCAGTCACAGCATTATCAAACGCTGGCGGGCTACTGGCAGAAGCTCGACGTCGCGCTGGTGGGCATCGGCTCGCCGGCGATTCGTCATGGTGCCAACTGGCAGGCATTTTACGGTAACGCACAAAGCGATGAACTGATTGCCCGCGGGGTGGCTGGCGACATCTGCTCACGCTTTTTCGATAGCGATGGCGCAACGGTGCTCACCGACATGCACGAGAAAACGCTTTCTATCCCGCTCTCCACGCTACGCCAGGCACGTGACATCGTTGGCATTGCGGCCGGAGAAGAGAAGTACGACGCCATTCTTGGCGCGCTGCGCGGTAAACACATCAACACACTGGTGACCGACCGGGCCACCGCTGACTATTTAGTACGAGGACACGCTCATGATTAACCGTGATACCCAACTGTGCATGTCGCTGGCCGGACGCCCCGGCAACTTCGGCACCCGTTTCCATAATTTTCTGTATGAAAAGCTAGCGCTTAACTTTATCTATAAGGCGTTTACCACCCAGGATATTGAAGCCGCAGTGAAAGGCGTTCGCGCCCTGGGTATTCGTGGCTGCGCGGTCTCTATGCCGTTTAAAGAGAGCTGCATGCCGTTTCTGGATGCTATCGATCCGTCGGCAAACGTCATCGACTCAGTGAATACTATCGTCAATGACGATGGCCACCTGACCGGATTCAATACCGACTACATCGCGGTGAAAAGCCTGATCGCCAGCCATCGTCTGGATACCTCTGCCCGGGTAATGATTCAGGGCAGTGGCGGCATGGGCAAAGCGGTGATTGCCGCTTTCCGCGACGCGGGATTTAGCGATGTCATTATTGCGGCTCGTAATGAGGTTAACGGCACGGCGTTAGCAAAACAGTACGGCTTCCGGTGGCAGCCACGGCCGGAAGCTGAGGGTATCGACATTCTGGTTAACGTCACGCCTATCGGTATGGCGGGCGGCAAAGAGAGCACGCAGCTTGCTTACAGTGAAGCCATGGTGACACGCGCCAGCGTGGTCTTTGACGTAGTGGCTTTGCCCGCAGAAACGCCGGTGATTCAACTCGCCCAACGCCTGGGGAAAAAGACGATTAGCGGTGCTGAAGTGATTGCCCTCCAGGCGGTGGAGCAGTTTGTCATGTATACCGGCGTGCGCCCGGACGATGCGCTGATTGCAGAGGCAGCGGCGTTTGCCAGAGCGGGGTAACGCGCATCAAAGAGCGTCTGCCGGAGGCGTAGCCAAAGCTCACTTTCAGCACACCGCCTGCAACACCGTGAACTGCATCAGTAAGCTGACCGGTACAGGATGATAACATGCCGCCCTGATTGATAGTTTTCTGATTAATAGGAGAAATGATGGATTTACTTCTGCTGAGTAACTCAACGCTGCCGGGCAAGGCCTGGCTGGAACACGCGCTGCCGTTAATTGAGGCACGGCTGAACGGCCGCCGCCGCGCGGTGTTTATTCCCTTTGCTGGCGTCACGCAGACCTGGGATGAGTACACGGCAAAAACCGCTGCCGTGCTGGCTCCGCTGGGCGTGTCGGTCACCGGCATTCATACCGTGGCGGACCCGGTATCGGCAATTGAAAACGCCGAACTGATCATTGTCGGCGGCGGCAATACCTTCCAGTTGCTTAAAGAGAGCCGTCAACGCGGCCTGCTGGCGCCAATTGTTGACGTGGTCAAACGCGGCGCGCTGTATATCGGTTGGAGCGCAGGGGCGAATCTGGCCTGCCCGACCATTCGGACCACCAACGATATGCCCATTGTCGATCCGCAGGGCTTTGATGCACTGGGCCTGTTCCCGCTGCAGATTAACCCCCACTTCACCAACGCGCTGCCTGAAGGTCATAAGGGTGAAACCCGTGAACAGCGTATTCGCGAGCTGCTGGTCGTCGCGCCAGAATTAACGGTGATTGGGCTGCCGGAGGGCAACTGGATTGAGGTCGCGCAGGGTCATGCCACGCTCGGCGGGCCAAACACCACCTACGTGTTTACCGCCGGAGAAGACGCGATCGCGCTGGAAGCCGGCCACCGCTTCTAAACGCGATTGCCGGATAGCGGCGCGATAACCTTATCCGGCCTGCAGTGAACGCGACCTGCAGGGCGGATAAGCGCAGCGCTATCCGGCGCGGATTCCGTTAGTAATCATCGCGCTCGTCGTCTTCGTCCGGCTGCTCCAGCACGCTGTAGGCCACCGAACAGAACAGCGAGTTCAGCCGCTGCATATCCCCCAGCAGCGCCAGATGCAGGGTACTGGTCTCAATACTCTGCACGTTCTGCTGATGCAGTCGATCGACGTGCGCATGCGCATAGCGGCGGTTCATGATACGGAAACGGTGCTTGCTGCGGCGCAGACGGCGGGCGCTGGTCATGTCGCCGGAGAAGAAGACCGACATTGCCAGCTGCAGGTTACCGAGCAGCAGTTCGTACAGCGCGTCCAGTTCTTTAAGGCCTTCTACGGAAAACGCGCGGCGCGCAGCCAGCGATTTATCGGCAATTTCGCTGCCCATTCGCTCAATAATATCCGACGCCTGCTCCAGGTTGAGCGACATCTCGATAATCTCCGCCCAGCGGCGAGACTCCTCTTCCGCCAGTTCATCCTTCGGCATTCGCGCCAGATAGAGCTTGATGGCGGTGTAGAGCACGTTGATATCGTCCGCCTGCTTGCGCAGGTTTTTCTCTTCGCGCGGCTCGCCGTTCATCACCTTTTTGAGCCCTTCCAGCATCTGCTCGGTGGCATCGCCGATGCGCAGGGTTTCGCGCGCGGCATTGGCCAGCGCCAGCGTAGGGGTGTCGAGCGCGGTCACGTCCAGATGCTTCGGCTTCAGGCTGCCCTCCAGCTCTGGTTCATCGCGGATCATACGTTTACACAAACGCGCCATCGGTTCGGCGAACGGTACCATCGCCACGCAGCGAATCAGGTTGTAGAAGACGTGGAAATAGATAACCAGCTCTGATTCCGCCAGCGGAAGCTTGTGCAGCGTGTCGGCCAGCACGTGAACGAACGGCAGAATCAGCAGGCTGCCCACCAGCTTAAACAGCAGGCTTCCCAGCGCCACACGGCGCGCGGCGGCGTTGGCGGCGCTGTTGTTGAGCATCGCCAGCAGGCCGGAACCGAGGTTGGCGCCAATCACCAGACACAGCGCAACCGGGAAGGAAATCACACCAGCGGTGGTCAATGTCGCGGTCAGCAGCACGGCGGCCAGGCTGGAATAACTGATGATGGCGAACACCGCGCCAATCAGCGCATCCAGCAGAATATCGCCGGTCAGCGAGGCGAAGATCACCTGCACGCCGTTGGCCTGGGTGATCGGCGTGACCGCCTGAACGATCAGCTCCAGCGCCAGTAGTATCAGGCCAAGGCCGATGCCGACGCGGCCAAGCTGGCCTTCTCGGGTTTGTTTACGACCCAGGAAGAAGGTCACGCCGATAAAAATCAGCAGCGGCGACAGCCACGAAAGATCGAATGTCAGGATTCGCGCCATCAGCGCGGTCCCGACGTCGGCCCCGAGCACGATAACCAATGCTGGCGTCAGCGCGACAAGGTCCTGAGCAACAAACGACGTCACCAGCATGGTGGTGGCGTTGCTGCTCTGCACCAGCGCCGTCACGCCAATACCCGCGCAGAAAGCGAGCGGCTTTTTCTCTACGCTACGGCTCAGTACGGTACGCAGGCGCGCGCCGAAGACGCGCATCACGCCGGTACGGACGATATGGGTTCCCCACACCAGCAGGGCGACGGCGGAAAGCAGGTGTAGCAGCGTTAACACGGAATCGGGTTCTCCTTATTGTTATAGGTTCCAGAGGCAAGCGGTGTTGGCATCATGCCTGATGGCGCTGCGCTTATCAGGCCGACAGAATTTCCCCGTAGGCCGGATAAGGCGTTTACGCCGCCATCCGGCAAGCCGCGCAGGCGAGCCTCCTTTCAGTATAAGGGTTTACGCGCCAGAAAGAGACAGGGCGCTCATTGAGCGCCCTGTTTGTTGTAAGGAAAGATGACGATTTTGTGAATTAATCGGCATCGTAGCCGAGGTTTGGCGCCAGCCAGCGTTCCACTTCCGCCACGCTCATTCCTTTACGCTGCGCGTAGTCTTCCACCTGATCGCGTTGAATTTGCGCCACGGCGTAGTACTTGCTGTCCGGATGACTGAAGTACCAGCCAGAGACGGACGCTCCGGGCCACATGGCGAAGGATTCCGTCAGCTTCATGCCGGTGTGTTTTTCGACATCCAGCAATTCCCAGATAGTGCCCTTCTCGGTGTGCTCCGGGCAGGCCGGGTAGCCCGGCGCCGGGCGAATCCCCTGGTAGTTTTCACGGATCAGCTCGTCGTTACTCAGGTTTTCGTTCGGTGCATAGCCCCAGTAAACCTTACGCACGCGCTCATGCAGATACTCGGCAAAGGCTTCCGCCAGACGGTCGGCAATCGCTTTCACCATGATCTTGTTGTAGTCGTCGTGCTGCGCTTCAAACGCCTCGGCCAGCGCATCTTCTTCCAGGCCGCCGGTCACGGCGAAAGCACCAATATAGTCGGCTTTGCCCGAGGTTTTCGGCGCCACAAAGTCAGACAGGCAGTAGTTAGCAAAGCCGACTTTCTCGGTCTGCTGGCGCAGATGGCGGCTGACGGTCAGCACATGGGTACGCGTTTCGTCGCGATAGATTTCCACGTCATCGCCCACGCGGTTGGCCGGGAACAACCCGACGACACCACGAGGGTTGAGGGTTTTCTCGGCGCTGAGCTGATCCAGCATGTCGTTCGCGTCTTTGAACAGGCGCTTCGCCTCTTCACCCACAACTTCGTCTTCAAGGATGCGCGGGAACTTGCCGGCCAGCGACCAGGTCATAAAGAACGGCGTCCAGTCGATGTAGTTGCGCAGGGTTTCAATGCTGGCTTCCACTTCCTGCACGCCCAAACGGTGCGCCACCGGCGGCGTGTAGCTGTCCCAGTCAAACGCCAGATCGTTTTCACGCGCGGCAGCCAGCGTCACCGGCGGGGTACGCGGTTTCTTACGCCCGTGTTGGATACGCACGGTTTCGTACTCTTTACGCGTGCGCGCGACAAAGTCATCGTGCTGGGTGTCAGAGAGCAGCGCGGCGACGACGCCAACGGTACGCGAGGCGTTCTGCACGTAAACCGTCGGGCCGCTGTAGTTCTGCTCAATTTTCACCGCCGTGTGCGCTTTCGAGGTCGTCGCGCCGCCAATCAGCAGTGGAATGGTAAAGCCCTGGCGCTCCATCTCTTTCGCCACGTTAACCATTTCGTCCAGCGACGGAGTAATCAGCCCGGACAGGCCAATCAAATCCGCATTGACCTCTTTGGCGGTTTTGAGAATTTTTTCCGCCGGCACCATCACGCCAAGGTCGATGATTTCGTAGTTATTACACTGCAACACCACGCCGACGATGTTTTTGCCGATGTCGTGCACATCGCCTTTCACCGTCGCGATGACCATTTTGCCGTTGCTGGAGCCTTTCTCTTTGCTGGCCTCAATGTACGGCTCAAGATAGGCCACCGCCTGTTTCATCACGCGGGCGGATTTCACCACCTGCGGCAGGAACATTTTGCCCTCGCCGAACAGGTCGCCGACCACGTTCATGCCATCCATTAGCGGCCCTTCAATCACCTCGATAGGGCGCGCGGCCTGCTGGCGAGCCTCTTCGGTATCCAGCTCAATAAATTCGGTTATGCCTTTCACCAGCGAGTATTCGAGGCGTTTTTTCACGTCCCAACTGCGCCATTCGGCCTGCTGTGCGTTTGCGCTGTCGTCGGTTTTGCTGCCGCGATATTTCTCGGCCAGCTCCAGCAGACGTTCGGTGCCATCGTCACGACGGTTAAGGATCACATCTTCAACCGCATCGCGCAGCTCGGCGGGCAGGTCGTCATAGATAGCCAGCTGCCCGGCGTTGACGATACCCATATCCATGCCGTTGCGAATGGCGTAGTAGAGGAACACCGCGTGAATGGCTTCACGAACCGGATCGTTACCACGGAACGAGAACGACACATTGGAGACGCCACCGGAGATCAGCGCGTGCGGCAGTTCGCGTTTGATGTCTTCACAGGCACCGATAAAGTCCTGCGCGTAGTTGTTGTGCTCTTCAATGCCGGTTGCCACGGCAAAGATGTTCGGGTCGAAGATGATGTCTTCCGGCGGGAAGCCGACTTCTTCGGTCAGAATTTTGTACGCCCGGCGGCAAATCTCAATTTTACGCGCGCGGGTATCGGCCTGGCCGACTTCATCAAAGGCCATCACCACCACTGCCGCACCGTAGCGACGTACTTTTTTCGCATGCTCGATAAACGGTTCAATGCCCTCTTTCATCGAGATGGAGTTGACGATGCCTTTGCCCTGAATGCACTTCAGCCCTTTTTCGATGACGTCCCATTTTGAGGAGTCGATCATAATCGGCACGCGGGCAATGTCCGGCTCACCGGCAATCAGGTTAAGGAAACGCACCATCGCCGCTTCGGCGTCGAGCATCCCCTCATCCATGTTGATATCGATAATCTGTGCGCCGCTTTCCACCTGCTGGCGGGCGACGTCCAGCGCTTCGCTGTATTTCTCTTCTTTGATCAGGCGCTTAAACTTCGCGGAGCCGGTAACGTTGGTCCGTTCGCCGACGTTCACAAACAGGCTGTCATCGCCAATGTTCAGCGGTTCGAGGCCAGACAGGCGGCAGGCCACCGGGATTTCCGGCAGTTTGCGCGGCGGCAAGCCATCAACCGCGCGGCTCATCGCGGCGATGTGTTCCGGCGTGGTGCCGCAGCAGCCGCCGACCACGTTGAGGAAGCCTGCTTCCGCCCATTCGCGAATTTGTGTCGCCATGGTGTCGGCATCGAGATCGTATTCGCCAAAGGCGTTCGGCAGCCCGGCGTTCGGGTGCGCGGTAACGTAGCATTCGGCAATGCGCGACAGCTCCTGCACATACTGGCGCAGCTCGTCCGGGCCTAAAGCGCAGTTCAGACCAAAAGTCAGTGCATCGGCGTGGCGCAGCGAGTTGTAAAACGCTTCGGTGGTTTGACCGGAGAGCGTGCGGCCAGAGGCGTCGGTGATGGTGCCGGAAATCATGATCGGCAGGTCGACGCCCAGCGCTTCAAACTCTTCTTTAACGGCAAACACCGCCGCTTTGGCGTTGAGGGTGTCAAAGACGGTTTCAATCAGGATCAGGTCGCTACCGCCTTCCACCAGCGCTTTGGTGGATTCGCGATACGCTGCCACCAGTTGATCGAAGGTGATGTTACGGTAGGCCGGATCGTTGACGTCCGGTGAAATAGAAGCCGTGCGGTTAGTCGGGCCAAGCACGCCCGCAACGTAGCGCGGTTTATTCGGCGTACGTGCGGTCCATTCGTCTGCCGCCGCGCGCGCCAGCTTCGCCGCCGCAAAGTTGATTTCCGCCGACAGGGATTCCATCTGGTAATCCGCCATGGCGATGGTCGTCGAGTTAAAGGTATTGGTTTCGATGATATCCGCACCCGCCTCGAAGTAGGCGTTGTGGATAGCCGAAATCACCTCCGGCTTGCTGAGTACCAGCAGGTCGTTGTTACCCTTCAGGTCGCAGGGCCAGTCGGCAAAGCGTTCACCGCGAAAATCCTGCTCGCTTAAACGATAGCCCTGGATCATGGTGCCCATGCCCCCGTCCAGAACCAGGATACGTTCATTTAACTGCCGACGTAATTGTTCAACTTTGCTGCTCACACGCACTCCCGACCACGCTCAACGAAACCCAGAAAAAAGGTAATAAAGCATACTGGCATAAACTGGGGTGGCGGAAAAGGAAACAACCGTCTACATGAGACATGTTCAGCATGACTCATCGGAGCAGTAGAATCGGAGGTTGTATTATAATCAATAAAAACGAAAACTATTTCCACGATACAGAAAGGAGTTGCGATGGTCGCCAACGTTCCTGCTAAACGCGGTAGAAAACCCGCCCCTGCTACCGCCGCCGCCGCAACAGGCCAGGTGCAGTCGCTGACGCGCGGCCTGAAGCTGCTGGAGTGGATTGCCGAATCACACAGCAGCGTGGCGCTGACCGAACTGGCGCAGCAGGCCGGGCTTCCCAATTCCACTACCCACCGTCTGCTGACGACCATGCAGCAGCTTGGCTTCGTGCGTCAGGTCGGCGAACTGGGCCACTGGGCGGTAGGCGCGCACGCCTTTATCGTCGGCAGCAGTTTTCTGCAAAGCCGCAACCTGCTGGCGATTGTCCACCCCATTCTGCGTCAGCTGATGGAAGATTCCGGCGAGACGGTTAACCTGGCGGTACTCGATAAGAGCGACCATCAGGCCATCATTATCGATCAGGTGCAGTGTACGCAGCTGATGCGGATGTCCGCGCCGATTGGCGGTAAGCTGCCGATGCACGCCTCCGGCGCGGGTAAAGCGTTTTTATCCCAGCTGAGTGAAGAGCAGGTCACCGGGCTGCTGCACCGTAAAGGCCTGCACGCCTACACCCACGCCACGCTGGTGTCGCCGGTACATCTGAAGGACGACCTGGCCCAGACGCGCAAGCGTGGCTATTCGTTTGATGATGAAGAACATGCGCTGGGGCTGCGCTGCGTGGCGTCTTGCATTTACGACGAGCACCGCGAACCGTTTGCGGCCATCTCCATTTCCGGGCCGATTTCGCGCATTACCGACGACCGGGTCACCGAGTTTGGCGCAATGGTGATTAAGGCGGCGAAAGAGGTGACGCTGGCGTACGGCGGCATTAAATAAACAAAATGCCCCAGAGGGGGCATTTTCGGCAGGCCTGATAAGCGTAGCGCCATCAGGCAGAACGGCGCGCATTGCCGGATGGTGGCGCAAGCGCCTTATCCGACCGACGGTCGAGTTCATAACGCACGCTAAACCGCTGGCGGCGGCGGTAGGCGTAAACGTCCTCTACATGCCCATTCTTGATACGCGTCTGCAGGCCACGCCAATAGTCAGCGCTGAATAGTTCGGCGTGCATCTCTTCAAACAGCGGCCCGATACGCGGGTCGGCGCACAGCCAGTGGCGAAACTCTTCCGGGAAGACATCGCCCGGCGAGACGCTGTACCACGGTTCGCTGGCCAGTTCGTCTTCCGGGTAGCGCGGCGGCGGGATCGTGCGGAAATTTACCTCTGTCATATAGCAAATTTCATCGTAGTCGTAGAACACCACGCGCCCGTGCCGGGTGACGCCGAAGTTCTTAAACAGCATGTCACCGGGAAAAATATTGGCCGCAGCGAGCTGGCGAATGGCATTGCCGTACTCTTCAATTGCATCGCGCAGCAGCTGCCCTTCAACCTGCTCCAGCCAGAGATTAAGCGGCACCATCCGCCGCTCAATATACAGATGGCTGATCGCGATTTTATCCCCCATATCGACGATTTTCGCCGGTGCTTCCTGCAATAACAGCGCCATCAGCGCCGGATCTATCTGCCGCTTATCCAGCACGAAGTTTTCAAACTCCTGGGTATCCGCCATCCGCCCCACGCGGTCATGCTCTTTGACCAACTGGTAGCAGGCGCGGACGTGCGCGGCGGTCATCTCTTTTTGCGGCGCAAAACGGTCTTTAATGACTTTAAACACGCGATCAAAACCCGGCAGCGTGAACACCAGCATCACCATACCGCGAATGCCCGGCGCTTCAATAAACCGCTCGTCGGTGCTGGCGATATAGGTCAGGTATTCGCGATAGCTTTCGGTTTTGGCATGTTTCTGACAGCCAATGGCCATATACAGCTCGGCGGTGGTTTTGCCAGGCAGGATTTCACGCAGCCACTCCACCAGTGCGGCGGGCAGCGGTGCGTAAACCATAAAATAGGAGCGCGCGAAGCCGAAGACAATACTGGCCTCTTCGGTCGTCGTCAGGCAGGTATCAACAAACAGCTCCCCTTCATCGGTACGATGAATGGGGATCAGGAACGGTAGCGTGCCAGAGGGGGTAATGAGCTTACCGATAAGCCAGGCCGCTTTGTTACGATAAAACAGCTCGTTCGCAATGTGCAGGTGGGACTGACGCAGGGTTTCTGCGTCCAGCGTTTCGCCAAGGTGCGCCATGATATACCCGACGTCGCGAGATTTATTCTGCCACGGCAGGCGCAGCGGCAGATCGCTCAGCATTTTGAAAATCACCGCCTCCCAACCGGCGTCGGGAAAGAAGTCTTTCGCCAGCGGCCGGGGGATCGCCCGAAAGCGGCGCTCCGGCTGCGAACTGAAAATAAATAACCGCTCGGGACTTAACGAGCGGTGGTCAAATAACCGGCAATACACGGAGTTAAAAAAGCTCTCCGCAATCTCGAAGCGCGGGTAATCCGGTAGCAAACGGGTGTACTGCGCCTTGACGCGAAGCAGGACATCCGCGTCGGTACTTTTGCCATCGGTGATGCAGCGCAGCTGTTCGACCACCAACCCCACGTGATGGTCATACAGATGAATTCGGCTTTTCATCGCCTGCTGTACGGCGTGCCAGTCGGCCTGTTCAAAACGCTGCTGTGCGCCGGAGGTCACTTCCAGAAAACGCCCGTACTGGGCATCAAATCCCTGCAAAATGGTCTGCGCAATCAGTAATTCCAGGCCTCGCGTCATCATTGTTCCCCATCCGGCATAGAGTCATGCCGGATGGCGCATTCGCTTATCCGGCCTACATATCGTTGTAGGCCCGGTAAGCGCTGCGCCACCGGGCATTAATCAGAACTGCGACTCTTCGGTCGAACCGGTCAGCGCGGTCACCGAGGAGGTTCCGCCCTGAATAATGGTGGTGACATTATCGAAGTAGCCGGTGCCCACCTCCTGCTGGTGAGAAACAAAGGTGTAGCCATCTTTCGCCGCCGCGAACTCTGCCTGCTGAACCTTTTCAACGTAGTGCTTCATCCCTTCGCCCTGCGCGTAGGCGTGCGCCAGGTCGAACATGTTGAACCACATGCTGTGGATGCCGGCCAGGGTAATGAACTGGTATTTGTAGCCCATCTCAGACAACTGCTGCTGGAAGCTGGCGATGGTCTTATCATCCAGTTTTTTCTGCCAGTTAAACGATGGCGAGCAGTTGTAGGCCAGCAGCTTGCCCGGGTACTTCGCGTGGATGGCATCCGCGAAGCGTTTGGCCAGCTCAAGATCCGGCGTCGAGGTTTCGCACCACACCAGGTCAGCGTACGGCGCGTAGGCCAGACCACGGCTAATGGCCTGCTCAATACCCGCCTGGGTACGGTAGAAACCTTCGCTGGTCCGTTCGCCGGTGATGAAACCGCTGTCGTACGGGTCGCAGTCGGAGGTAATCAAATCCGCCGCATCAGCATCGGTACGCGCAATCAGCAGCGTCGGAACCCCCATCACGTCGGCGGCCAGGCGCGCGGCCACCAGTTTCTGAATCGCTTCCTGCGTGGGGACCAGCACCTTGCCGCCCATATGACCGCATTTCTTCACTGACGCCAGCTGATCTTCGAAGTGCACTGCCGCTGCACCGGCCGCAATCATCGATTTCATCAGTTCAAAGGCGTTCAGCACGCCGCCAAAACCCGCTTCTGCATCGGCGACGATCGGCAGGAAGTAATCCACATAGCGCGGATCGTTCGGCTCAATACCGTTTGCCCACTGGATCTGATCCGCACGACGAAAAGTGTTATTGATCCGATCGACCACCGCGGGCACCGAGTTGGCCGGGTAGAGCGATTGATCCGGGTACATGCTGGAGGCGAGGTTCGCATCTGCCGCCACCTGCCAGCCGGAAAGATACACGGCTTCAATACCGGCCTTCGCCTGCTGTAAGGCCTGACCACCGGTCAGCGCGCCGAGGCTGTTCACATAGCCTTTCTTCGATTCACCGTGCAGCAGACGCCACATTCTGGCCGCGCCCAGCTGTGCCAGCGTACATTCCGGATTAACGGAACCGCGCAGCTTCACCACTTCTTCTGCGCTGTACGGGCGCTTGATGCCTTCCCAACGCGGCTGTGTCCATTCTTGTTGTAATTCTTCGATTTGTTGAGTACGGGTTTTCATGTGCAGATGCTCCATATTGTTATGTGGTGAATGAGTTACGCCAGCAGGCGGTAGCCCGGCAGAGTTAAGAAGTCGATGAGTTCATCAGAGGTGGTGATCTGCTCCATCAGGCGCGCCGCATCGTCGAAGCGTCCGCCGTTGAAGCGGGCTTCGCCCAGTTCGTCTTTAATCACCTGCAGTTCTTCCGCCAGCATCTGGCGGAACAGCGGCTTGGTCACCGGTTTACCGTTGCTGAGCGTTTTCTGATGATGGATCCACTGCCAGATGGAGGTACGCGAGATTTCAGCGGTCGCCGCATCTTCCATCAGGCCATAAATCGGTACGCAGCCGTTGCCGGAAATCCACGCTTCGATGTACTGCACCGCAACGCGAATATTGGCGCGCATCCCCTCTTCGGTTCGCTCACCGTCGCACGGCGCTAGCAGCTGTTCAGCGGTTATCGGCGCATCATCGGCGCGGGAAACGCTGAGCTGATTTTGACGATTGCCCAGCACCTCGTTAAACACGGCCATGGCGGTATCCGCCAGCCCCGGGTGGGCCACCCAGGTGCCGTCGTGACCGTTGTTGGCCTCCAGCGCTTTATCGGCTTTGACTTTATTCAGCACCAGCGCATTACGTTCAGCGTCTTTGTTCGGGATAAACGCCGCCATGCCGCCCATCGCAAACGCGCCGCGCTTGTGGCAGGTTTTAATCAGCAGTCGTGAATAGGCGCTGAGGAAGGGTTTATCCATCGTGACCACCTGGCGGTCCGGCAGCACGCGATCCGGGTGGTTCTTCAGCGTTTTGATGTAGCTGAAGATGTAGTCCCAGCGCCCGCAGTTCAGACCAACAATATGGTCACGCAGGGCGTGCAGAATTTCGTCCATCTGGAAGACGGCAGGCAGCGTTTCAATCAGCAGCGTAGCCTTGATGGTGCCGCGCGGCAGGTTGAAACGGTCTTCGGTATAGCAGAAGACATCATTCCACCAGGCGGCTTCCTGCCAGGCCTGCGTTTTCGGCAGGTAGAAATAAGGGCCGCTGCCTTTTGCCAGCAGCGCTTTGTGGTTGTGGAAGAAATACAGCGCAAAATCGAACAGGCTGCCTGGGATCGCTTCGCCGCGCCAGGTCACGTGCTTTTCGGGCAGGTGAAGGCCACGCACGCGGCAAACCAGCACCGCCGGGTTCGGTTGAAGCTGATAGATTTTGCCCGCTTCGTTGGTATAGCTGATGGTGCCGTTGACGGCGTCGCGCAGGTTGATCTGCCCTTCAATCACCTTGTTCCAGTCCGGAGCCAGCGAGTCTTCAAAATCAGCCATGAACACTTTCACGTTGGCGTTCAGGGCATTGATCACCATTTTGCGTTCAACGGGCCCGGTAATTTCAACGCGACGATCCTGCAGGTCGGCAGGAATGCCGCGCACCTGCCAGCTACCTTCACGAATGGAAGCCGTTTCCGAAATAAAATCAGGAAGTTTGCCGTCGTCAATATCCTGCTGCTGCTGAATACGTGCGGCCAGCAGTTTATTGCGCTTTGGCGTAAATCGGGTCACCAGTTCGGTCAGAAACTCCACCGCTTCCGCCGTCAAAACCTGCTTTTCCTGCTCGCCAGAAGGCTTCAGAAAAGCCAGTTCATCGGTTGTTGTGGCCTGTTGTGTCATGGTGCAGCTCCTCATTAGTGATCCGAATAGTTTCCCCGACTGATGAACGGACGATCGTTGCGTCGTTTTCGCTCAATGTTTTTAAGCCTAATCGCAAAAAATAAAAAATCAAAAACGATTTCCATTTTTAATTAAAATTAATCGCAACATATTGATTGGATTGAATTTAAAAATTCATATTTATGTGGGGTAGTTTTCGAAAACAAAAAAGGCACCCGAAGGTGCCTGTTTAAGAATGCTGAAACGCTTTAGGATCGTGAAGAGTAGCGGATCAATCCAGCGTGGGGTTCATATTCCGCAGATCGTACGGTGTGATCTGGTAGACGTAGTAGTTGAGCCAGTTCGCAAACAGCAAATTGCCATGGCTGCGCCAGGTGGCATGCGGTTTGTTTTGCGGGTCATCTTTCGGGAAGTAGTTATAGGGGACCTGTGGGTCCAGACCCGCATCCACGTCGCGGAAAAACTCGCTCGCCAGCGTATGCGCGTCGTACTCCGGATGACCGGTGACGAAGGCAATACGTTTATCTTTACTGGCAAACAGGTAAGCATCACCCTCCGCAGTTTCTGCAAGAATTTCCAGGTCGGTAAAGTCGCGAATCAGTTTCGCCGGGAAGTCCGCGTAGCGAGAATGCGGCGCCAGGAAAGTATCATCAAATCCGCGAGTCAGCAGGGCATGTGGATGAAGAATATGATGCTCATAGACGCCGGAAAGTTTATCGTCGCGAGTTTGCTTTGGTATTCCGTAGAGAATATTGAGTGCGGCCTGTACCGCCCAACAGACAAAGAGCGTCGAGGTGACGTGATCTTTTGCCCACTCCAGCACCTGCTGGATCTGCGGCCAGTAGGCGACGTCGTTAAACTCAACCAGGCCGAGCGGCGCGCCGGTGACGATCAGACCATCGAAATTCTGGTCGCGAATGTCGTCGAAATTACAGTAAAAGTTGTTCAAATGCTCGGTTGGCGTATTACGCGATTCACGCGCATCGATGCGCAGCAGCTGGATGTCCAACTGTAGCGGCGAGTTTGATAGCAAGCGTAAGAACTGGTTTTCTGTCTCTATCTTCTTCGGCATCAGGTTCAGGATCAGCACCTTCAGAGGACGAATTTCCTGACCTGTAGCACGCGATGTCGTCATTACAAAGACGTTCTCATCACGCAAGAAATTGACGGCTGGTAGCTCGTCCTGCACCCGAATCGGCATAACCTTATTACCTCACAGCATACGTATAAACGTTTAGACATCCAGATAGCTAACGATACCCAGAATTCAACAAAATGTCGAGCCTGCATGTTCAAGGTGAGAAAGTTTCAATTACCCTGCGGTAGAATGCGGAAACGATTCTGAGAGGGATATTAAAGTGATTATACGACGTTCAGTGCACCATGAAGGCGAACAGCTGATCGCGATCTGGTGCCGTTCGGTTGATGCCACGCATCATTTTCTTTCCGCGCAGGACAGAACGGCGATTGAAACACAGGTACGCGCGTTTTTGCCCGGTGCCCCGCTATGGGTGGCTGCGAATGCTAATGATACGCCGGTAGCATTTATGCTGCTGTCAGAGCATCACCTGGAGGCGCTGTTTGTCGATCCTGATGTGCGTGGTAGCGGTGTTGGGCGTCAACTGATTGAACATGCGCTGTCGCTGATTGCCGATTTAACGACGGATGTGAACGAGCAGAATGCGCAGGCCTTAGGGTTCTATCAGAGGATGGGATTTGATGTTACCGGGCGATCGGAGACGGATGACCATGGCCGGCCTTATCCGCTACTGCATTTGCGTCACAAACTGTAGGTCCGTAGGCCGGATAAGGCGAGGCCGCCGTCCGGCAATGTGCACAATGCCGCATCCCACAAAACGCAGACGCAAAAAAGCCCATCTGTCAGGATGGGCTTCTTCACTTAATTGATGCCTGGCAGTTCCCTACTCTCGCATG
>NZ_JAPKIA010000017.1:44645-140284 GCF_036759865.1 Kluyvera genomosp. 2 | reverse complement strand
CGCTCCGGATGAATATGATGATCTCATATCAGGAACTTGTTCGCACCTTCCCTAGCATCCGCTTATTCGCATGCGAGTGATGCGGATAAGGGTGCGCATAAACAATCAGAATCATAATTAGCCTGTCTTACTGCATTATTTTATTGCTGAGTTTAGACAGTTAATGAGGACACTTACAGGATCTCTTAACACAACCGCATGAAATAGGGGGCGAGCGCCCCCTTGAAGAGATTAGCGACACATCGTGCGCCGCAATAAGCGTTATACGTTGGCCCCGCGCGGCACCGCGCCGCGAGGCCACGAATAACGTTTAGTTATCCAGCTCGTTCATCGACTGAACCTGGTCACGGTTGATCTGTTCAGTCTTTCCGCTTTCGGCATTTTTGTACGACACCAGGCCAGTGTCCTCATCTACCTGCGGTTTACCATCGGTTACGATAGTCTTGCCATCGGTGGTTTTCAGCGCCTGGTTGGATGAACACCCGGCAACGGTAAAGAGTGCGCCGGCGGTCAGAATTGCTACGGTCATTCGCTTATAGTTCATCATGTTTCCCTCCTGCTTTGCAGCCAAAATTGGTTATCACTCTAACTATTTTAGGTTAGCGGTCAGAACCCGGAAGCGAAACCAGAAAGCTCCGAAGCATTACCGGCACCCTTTCACCGCCGTTTTGTGTGAGGCAGATTGTCCGCAGCGTGGGGTTTCTATGGTACAAAGTACCGCTATTTATTTTCAGGGGCCAACCATGTCCGTTTCGATCGACATCATTTCCTGTATTACCGACCGTTTTGTTGAGCTGACCGCCACCGAAAAACGCATCGCGCAGTTCATTCTTGATGACGTGCAGGCCGCCACCACGCTGCCCATTGCTGAAATGGCGCGACAGACCGAAACCAGCCAGGCCTCCATCACCCGCTTTGCCCGGGCGATTGGCTGCAAAGACGTGCGCGAGCTGAAGGTCAAGCTTGCCCAGTCGCTGGCGGTGGGGCAGCGTTTTATTCTCGACGTGCCCGATCTGGAGGGTGTTCAGGGGATCTATGAAACGATCATTAACGTGCTGGAGATCAACCGCCGAGCGCTTAATCCCGAGACGTTAAAACGCGCCGTCGAATGGTTAAGCGGTGCCCGACAGATCCTCGCGATCGGCATGGGTGGCGGTTCGACCATCTGCGCGCAGGAGGTACAGTTCCGCCTGTTCCGTCTGGGTCTACCGGTGGTAAGCCAGAGCGACGGGCTGCTGGTGAGGATGATGTGCTCAGCGGTGTCGCCAAACGATGTGGTGCTGGCGTTGTCGCTCGGCGGCTATACGCAGGAAGTGGTGGAGAGCGCGGCGATTGCGCGTCAGTACGGTGCGAAGGTGATTGCCATTACCCCGGAAGCCACACCGCTTGCCGAGAACGCCGATTTGGTCCTGCCGCTGATCGTGCGGGAGAACGACTACATCTTTAAGCCCAGCACCTCGCGCTACGCGATGCTGGCGATGGTTGACGTGCTGGCGACGGAATTGGCGGTGGTGAATAAGGCAGAGACGAAAAACCGTCTGCGGCGGATTAAGCTGGCGCTGGATAGCCATCGGGGCGGAGCTGACCGACAGCCGTTGGGGGATTAGCGCGGGTTTTTTCCCCTCACCCTAACCCTCTCCCCGGAGGGGCGAGGGGACCGAATGTGCGGTCTTTCCCCCTCTCCCTTCCAGGGAGAGGGCCGGGGTGAGGGTACAACCCGCACCACCCCACAAGTTACTTCACCCGTTCCGCGTTGTAACAGGTCAAATCCACCTCAACCTTACAATCCACCACCAAATCCGCCACGCAGCACACGCGTGCCGGTGGGTGATCGGCAAAGAACTCACGGAATACCTTGTTAAAGGACTGGAAGTAACGCGCGTCGGTCAGATACACCTTCACATGCACCACGTCTGCCAGGCTGTATCCCGCGTCCTGCATAATATCCACGCAATTCTGAATCGCCAACCGCGACTGCTCGACAATGCCGCCCTCCACCACTTCACCATCCTTCATCGGCGTTTGCCCGGACACATACAGCCAGCCTACGGCCTCAACGGCCTTGGCAAACGGCAGAGACTGCCCGCCGGTACCGGTGCTGCCACCGACGCCATAACGTTTAATGCTCATTATTGCTGCTCCTTAATTTTTCCGGCTGACCGGCGTAAGAATCGCCCGGCGCGCCCGATAATGTTGTGATTCTGCCCATAGCTCATCACCCCGTTGACCATCACCGCATCGATACCGGCGGCGGGCTGCTGTGGGTCGCTGAAGCTTGCGACATCGCGGATAGTTTCTGGGTCAAAAAGCACCAGATCGGCAAAATAGCCGCGCTTGATGAACCCGCGGTCGGTGAGCTGAAAACGTGCCGCCGACAGGCCAGTCATCTTGTGCACCGCGACGGTAAGCGGGAACAGTTTTTCATCGCGGCTGTAGTGTCCCAGCACGCGTGGGAACGCACCCCACAGGCGAGGATGCGGCATCGGGTCATTCGGTAAGCCGTCCGAACCCACCATGGTCAATGGATAGCGCAGCACCCGCTGCACGTCCTGCTCGTCCATGTTGTAGTAAATCGCGCCAGCAGGCATCAGCCGCTTGCCCGCCTCTTCCAGCGTAAGCGACCAGCTTTGCGCAATCTGCTTTAAGGTCTGCCCGGCCATCTCCGGGTGCGGCGTCGACCAGGTGATAACGATGTCAAAATCGGCGGTAATCTGCTTCATATCCAGCGTCGATGAACTGGCGGAATACGGATAGCAGTCGCAGGAAACGTCCTGCTGCTGACGGACGTTATCGAACAGCGCCAGGGTTTCCATGGTGCGCCCCCAGTTATTCGCCCCCGCGCATTTGTGGTGCGAGACCACCACCGGCACCTTACCGTGGCGGCCAATCCGGAACGCTTCATCAAGCGCGTCGAGAATGGGCTCAAACTCCGAGCGAAGATGGGTGGTATAAATCCCATTTTCCGCCGCCAGCTCTTCCGCCAGCGCCATCACCTCTTCGGTCGTCGACTGGAAGGCTGTGGCATAGGCTAGCCCGGTGCTGAGCCCTAAAGCGCCCTCCTGTAATGCCAACCGTAGCTGCCTGCGCATAGCTTGAATTTCTTGATGGTTAGCCGGACGAAACAGCGAGTCCATCTGGTTATTACGCAGCGCTGTATGACCGACCAGCGTGCCAACGTTCACCGCCGGACGCGCCTGCATAACCGCGTCGGCGTAAGCGTTAACCGTCGGGTAGATAAACTGTTCCGCATTGCCCAATAGGTTCATCGGATCCGGTACGTCACCTGCGATCGTCGCGCTCGCGGCGCTGATCCCGCAGTTACCGACGATCACCGTAGTCACGCCCTGGCTGATTTTGGGCAGGTACTCCGGCATGCGGATAACGTTAATGTCGTCGTGGGTGTGAACATCGATAAACCCTGGTGCCAGCACGCGCCCCGTGCCGTCAATCTCATGCTGCGCCTGCCCGTCGATAGCGGGCGCGATCTCCACAATGCGATCGCCCTTGATGGCCACATCGCCGCGATACTGCGGGCCGCCGCTACCGTCGATAACCGTGACGTTCCTGAACAGATAATCGAACTGCATTTCTTCTCTACCCCTGTCGTTCCCTGCCTTGAATTTGACCATTTACAAGCGCTGAAAACAGTGAAAGACTACGCAAAATATGCATTAATTAATGATACTTTTATTCATAAAAATCAATTAAAATAATAAAAATCATTTATTTACAACAAGATGAACAATCAAAGATTCATGATATAAACTAAAAACCTGAAGGATTTATGTTATGAAATACCATGAAAGCCTCATCGTACCCCACAAATCCGCAACGCTTTTTACCCCAACAAACATCCTCAATGAAGACGTTTGCCTGCCCGCCGCGGTCATTAAAAAAACGGCGCTAACCAACAATATTCAGTGGATGCAGCACTACGCCGATACGCGCGGCGTCTCACTCGCCCCGCACGGTAAAACCACCATGACACCGTGGATCTTTTCACAGCAGCAACAGGCAGGGGCCTGGGCCATTGGCGTGGGCAGCGCCTGGCAGGCAAGCATTGCTGCGGCAAGCGGGATCCAACGCGTGCTGATGGTGAACCAGCTCGTCGGCAAGGCCAATATGGCGCTGATCGCCAGACTCAAGACGGAATACCCGGCGGTAGATTACCTGTGCTGCGTCGATAGCATCGATAACGCCCGTGCGCTCTCGGCGTTCTTCGCCGCACAAAACCAGACGCTGGATATTCTGCTGGAACTGGGCGTGCCGGGCGGCCGCTGTGGGTGCCGAACCGCAGAACAGGCGCTCACACTTGCCGAGCAGGTTGCCACTTTACCGGCGCTGCGTCTGCGCGGCCTTGAGCTGTATGAAGGCGTGCTGCACGGCGATAACCCACAGCCGAAGGTGGAAGCGCTGCTGCGCGATGCCGCCGCGCTGGCCTGCCAGCTTGAGCGTTATGTAACGGGCGAGTTTATTCTCACTGGCGCGGGCTCCGTTTGGTATGACGTGGTGTGTAACGTCTGGCTTGCCGAGCCGAAACCGGCCAACTGCCGGGTGCTGATCCGCCCTGGCTGCTATATCACCCACGATGCGGGGAT
The DNA here is from genome assembly GCF_036759865.1 of Kluyvera genomosp. 2. Classification (NCBI taxonomy): domain Bacteria; kingdom Pseudomonadati; phylum Pseudomonadota; class Gammaproteobacteria; order Enterobacterales; family Enterobacteriaceae; genus Kluyvera; species Kluyvera genomosp. 2. Next base: position 135,686 of record NZ_JAPKIA010000017.1, on the reverse strand, counting down.
CTATCTGGAAGCGCAGAACGCGATCGTCGCGCGCGACCAGACGGCCTGCGACCTCGGCGGCGATCTGGTTTCTGCGCTGGAACTGGTGGCAATGGTGCAGTCGGTGCCGGAAAGCGGCCGGGCGATCGTCAATTTCGGCAAGCGCGACAGCGCGTTTGATGCCGGGTTACCGCAGCCGGTTGCCCATTATCGCGCGGGGAAATCAGTCGCATTGGCGGCGAACAGCATGGAAACCACCGGCATTATGGACCAGCACGCCATGCTGAAGCTGGCACCAGACGTTGACGTGAAGGTGGGGGATATTCTGGTGTTCAGCACTTCGCACCCTTGCCTGACGTTTGACAAATGGAAGGCGCTGCTGTTGGTTGATGACGCGTATAACGTGCTGGATACGTTAGAAACGGCATTCTGAGCCGCCCCGGCGTCGCTGCGCTCGACCGGGCTACAGGCCGGGCGCAACGATGCCGAAGTTACATCGAATCACAGATCAAATCGACAATCAGCAGCGACCCGTAACGCGCGTCGTTGAGCGGTAGCGTGACGTTTTGCTGATGGCTGAGCGCGCTCTCCTGCTGGCCAATCACGATGATATCCGCCCCTGCCCAGCGCGCCTGATGTACGGCGGCAATCAGCGCGCTGCCCGGCGGCGTACCGGCAAAGACCACCAGCACCTGCCCAGCGCCAAGCATCGAGGCGGTAATCCCCATTAACGCCGGATCCTGGCAGACGTTGGCCGGATACCCCTGCGTCAGCAGGCGATACTGCAACACGCTGGCGAACGGGTTATCGGCGGTGCTGGCGCTGAAAATATGCACCGCTTTCGCCTGTTTAAGCAGGCTTGCCGCCTGCTCAACCGCCGCTGGCGATAGTTCGTGAAGCTGCGCGTTCAGCGAATACTGGATCTGGTTTAGCCGCTCGCGCCACGGCCCCGGCATATCGCCGCTGGCAACCGGGGCGCTGGCCTGCGCCAGCTTCATGCGCAAATCGCGAATATCGTCGCAGCCCGCGGCGCGGGCAAAGCGGGTAATGGTCGCCGGGCTGACCCCTGCCGCCGTCGCCAGTTGGTCGATGGTCGCCGAAGCCGCAAACGCCACGTCGCTGAGGATAGTCTGCGCCACGCGAGACTCCTGCTGGCTGAAGTCCTGTAGCCGTTGGCGGATCAGGCTCAGAATGTCATCGCTGCCGTCGCGACCGATGGAGTGCGAGAAGCGATCGAGGATCTCGCTGCCAATGCCGGCATTTTTCGCCAGCTTTTGCAGCGTACCGGTGTCCACCCACGCCGCGTCGCCGAGCATCGGCGCCGCCGTCGTTTTCAAACGATTCTCCTGCTGCTGATGGCGCACCTGGCCAATAAAGTCATTGAGGTCGGCACAGCCAATACTGCGCGAGAAATGCTGTAACGTCGCGGGACTCACGCCCGCCTTTGCCGCCAGCTCTTCAATACTTGCCTCAGGTATCTGGGCAAAATTATCGAGGAAAAAGCGCGCCAGCCGGGATTCCTGCGCAGGCAGGCCCGATAGCCCATTCACCAGCTGATAAACAATATCCATAACCAGAGAGTCCTAATGTCGGCAAATTCTGCTCGTTAAAAACATCATAATTTATTGAAATTATTTTTCAATTCATTCGATCAACAGACGCCGACGTCTTCGGTATATGAGTAACAAATATTCGTTTTGCTTACCTTGATCACACTTTCTCGCGGATAACATCCCGTAAAGCAATATTTTAACGCCGATCACACTCATGAAAATAATTTTCATACATGCTACGTAAAACGGCTAATGTGTGAAATATGTTTTCAAGTGAGGGAAAATTGTCATGAAAAAGATCATGTTGTGCTGCGCCGCCGGGATGTCCACCAGCATGCTGGTGCAAAAGATGCGCGCCGAAGCCGAAAAACGGGCGCTGGCGGTCGAGATCAACGCTTATCCGGTTGCCGAAATCGAAAGCATGCTGCCGCAGGCCGACGTGGTGCTGCTCGGCCCGCAGGTGCAGTTCGAACTCTCTCGCCTGCGTGAACTGTCTGCGCCATTGGGCAAGCCGGTCGAGGTGATCGACATGATGGATTACGGCACCATGCGCGGCGATCGCGTGCTCGATAAAGCGATCCAACTGATGGCCTGAGGCCTCGGAGAGAACAATGAAAATTACCGTGATTGGCGGGGGCAGCAGCTACACCCCGGAACTGGTTGAAGGATTAATAGCGCGTCATGCTTCCCTGCCAATGGCGGAGCTGGCGCTGGTTGATGTCGAAGCGGGTCGAGAAAAGGTCGAGATTATCGCCGCCCTCTCCCGCCGCATGCTCGACCGCAACGGTCTGGAGTCGGTGAAGGTATCGGTTCACTTCGATGCCGATGAAGCGATTACCGGCTCAAGCTTCGTGCTCACCCAACTGCGCGTAGGCCAGCTACCGGCCCGCGCCGCCGATGAGCGTCTGGGCTTAAGTCACAGGCTGCTGGGCCAGGAAACCACCGGCGTGGGTGGCTTCGCCAAAGCGCTGCGCACGATTCCCGTGATGCTGGATATCGCCAGACGCGTTGAACGTCTGGCGCCGAATGCATGGATCATCAACTTCACCAATCCGGCGGGCATTGTGACGGAAGCGGTGTCACGGCACAGCAAAGCGAAGATTATCGGCCTGTGCAACGTGCCGGTCACTATGCACCACATGATTGCCGACATGCTGAAGCTGCCTTACGGCGACGTCTCGCTGCGCTTTGCTGGCCTGAATCATATGGTTTGGGTGCATCAGGTGCTGGCCGCGGGTCGCGATGCGACCGACGAGGTTATCGAGATGCTGTGCGACGGTGAGCAGCTGTCGATGAACAACATCAAGGCCATTCCGTGGCCACCGGAGCTACTGCGTGCGCTGCGCGCTATTCCCTGCCCGTATCACCGCTATTTCTGGCAGACCCGCACCATGCTGGAAGACGAGCTGGCGGATGCCGATAGCAAAGGCACCCGCGCCGAGCAGGTGATGAAGGTCGAAGCGTCGCTGTTCGAACTGTACGCCGACCCGCATCTGGACAAGAAACCAGAGGAGCTGAGTCAGCGCGGCGGTTCGTTCTACTCCGAAGTGGCGGTACAGCTTATTAACGCACTGCACAACAATCTTGGCATTGAGATGGTGGTGAACACCGCCAACAACGGTGCCATTCAAGGACTGCCGGACGACGCGGTGATAGAAACCAACTGCCTGATTGATGCGCTGGGCGCGCATCCGCTGGCCTTTGGCAAACTGCCGCCGCTGATGAACGGCCTGACCCTGCAGGTGAAGGATTTTGAGCGTCTGACCATTGATGCCGCCGTATATGGCGATAAGCAAAAAGCGCTGCTGGCGCTGGTCGCCAACCCGCTGGTCGCCGATGTGAATCTGGCATCGGCGCTGGTCGATGAAGTACTCACCATCAATAAAGCGTGGCTGCCGCAGTTTAGCCAACAATAAATACAACAATAGCCCGGTCGGCAACGTCTGCGCCGGGTAGGGGGTGTCTGTGAATAAGTCGATAATAAATAAATACGTTTTACCGACCGCGCTCAAAATCGCCGGACAAAAACATGTGCTTTCGGTGCGTGACGGGATCATCCTGAACATGCCGTTTATGCTGATAGGCTCGTTTTTCCTGATCTTCGCCTATCTGCCAGTGCCGGGTTACGGCACGCTGATGACCGAGCTTTTCGGCCCAATGTGGCAGGAAAAAGTGCTCTATCCGGTGAAAGCGACCTACGACATCATGGCGCTGATCTCCAGCTTCGGTATCGCCTACCGCCTGGCAGAGAAGTACCGCACCCTCGACCCGCTGACCGCCGGGGCCGTCTCTCTGGTGGCCTTCGTGATGACCATTCCGCAGCACATCATGTTTACCCCTGCGGGCAGTGACGTGGCGCAGCTGGTGAAAGGCGTGATGCCGATGGGCCAGATTGGCAGCCAGGGGTTGTTCGTGGCTATCCTGATTGCCCTGCTCTCAACGGAAATCTACCGCTTCGTTAACGACCGCAACCTGGTCATTCGCATGCCGGAAGGCGTTCCACCGGCGGTGGCAAAATCCTTCCTCGCGCTGATCCCGGGATTCTGCGTGCTGGCGGTGGTGCTGGCGCTGCGTCTGCTGGTAGAAGCAACGCCGTTTGGCGATATCAACACCATGATTACCGAGCTGGTCGGTATTCCGATGAGCCACGTCGGCGGCTCGCTGCCGGGGATGATTATTTCAGTGCTGCTGATTGGCATTCTGTGGATGCTCGGCCTGCACGGCGACACCATCGTGCTGGTGTTTATCCGCCCGGTCTGGCTCAGCAACATGTCCGAAAACCTGGAAGCGTTCCAGAACGGCCTGCCAATTCCCCACATTATCACCCAGCAGTTCTACGACCTGTGGATTGCGCCGGGTGGTACCGGGGCGCTGTTAGGGCTGGTTATCTTTATGATCCTGCGCAGCCGCAGCGTGCAGATGAAGCAGCTCGGTAAAATTGCCGCACCGGGCAGCCTGTTTAACATCAGCGAGCCGATGGTATTCGGTATTCCGATTGTGATGAACCCGTACCTGGTGGTGCCGTTTATCCTGACGCCGGTGGTGCTGGTGATTGTCTCCTACGTGGCGATGACCACCGGTTTAGTGGCCAAACCGGCTGGAATTGCGCTACCGTTCACGACGCCGATTGTGGTCAGTGGATACCTGGCGACCGGCGGGCATATCTCCGGTTCGGTACTGCAAATCGTCAACCTCGGGATTTCGCTGGTGATGTATTACCCGTTCTTCCGCATCTGGGATAACCTGAAATTCCGCGAAGAACAGGCCAGTAAGTCGCAGCAGACCACCGCGGCGACGCCAGCAACGGAACAGTAACCAGGATACAAAAACAAAAACGCCGGGCATCTGCCCGGCGTTTTATTTTATCGCTCGCACTTATTTTTTAATCTGTGCGTGCATTTCCTGTACGGAAGTGACTTTGTCTTTCGCGTCCGCATTCAGCGCCATTGCCGTCGCGAAGCCGCCGTTCAGGGTGGTGTCGTAATGCACCTTGTACTGCAGCGCGCTGCGGCGAATCAGCTTGGAGTCTTCAATCGCCTGACGACCAGCGGTGGTGTTGATGATGTAGGTGTATTCGCCATTTTTGATACGGTCCTGAATGTGCGGACGACCTTCATGCACCTTGTTCACCAGGCGCGGGTTGATACCCGCTTCACCCAGTACAATCGCGGTACCGTGGGTTGCATCCAGCTCGAAGCCCTGTTTCAGCAGCTTAGCGGCCAGGTCAACCACGCGCTCTTTGTCGCCTTCGCGAACGGAGAGCAGCGCACGGCCCTGTTTCTTCATGGTGGAGTTACTGCCGAGTTGAGCCTTAGCGAACGCTTCCGCGAAGGTACGGCCTACGCCCATCACTTCCCCGGTAGAGCGCATTTCTGGCCCTAACAGTGGGTCAACGCCTGGGAATTTGTTGAACGGCAGCACCACTTCTTTCACCGAGTAGTACGGTGGGATGATTTCTTCGGTCACGCCCTGCTGCTTCAGGGTTTTCCCTGCCATCACGCGCGCCGCCACTTTCGCCAGCGGTACGCCGGTCGCTTTGGAGACGAACGGTACGGTACGCGCCGCACGCGGGTTGACTTCAATCAGGTAGACTTCGTTGTCTTTCACCGCGAACTGCACGTTCATCAGGCCGCGAACCTGCAGCTCGAAGGCCAGCTTCTGCACCTGCTCACGCATCACGTTCTGAATTTCTTGGCTCAGCGTGTAGGCTGGCAGGGAACACGCGGAGTCACCGGAGTGAACGCCAGCCTGCTCGATGTGCTCCATGATGCCGCCAATCAGCACCATTTCGCCGTCGCAGATGGCGTCGACGTCGACTTCAATCGCATCGTCCAGGAAGCGGTCCAGCAGCACCGGCGCGTCGTTGGAAACGCTGACGGCGGTCTGGAAGTAGCGCTTAAGGTCAGCTTCGTCGTAGACGATTTCCATCGCACGGCCGCCGAGAACGTAGGACGGACGCACCACCAGCGGGTAGCCAATCTCTTTTGCCTTCTCAACCGCTTGTTCAATCGCGGTCACGGTGGCGTTGGCTGGCTGTTTCAGCTTCAGACGGTCAACCGCATGCTGGAAGCGCTCACGGTCTTCTGCGCGGTCGATAGCATCCGGGCTGGTGCCGATCACCGGTACGCCTGCGGCTTCCAGTTCACGCGCCAGCTTCAGCGGGGTCTGGCCGCCGTACTGTACGATAACGCCCTTCGGCTTCTCGATGCGCACGATTTCCAGCACGTCTTCCAGGGTTACCGGCTCGAAGTACAGGCGGTCGGAAGTGTCATAGTCGGTAGAGACGGTTTCCGGGTTACAGTTGACCATGATGGTCTCGTAACCGTCTTCACGCAGCGCCAGCGAGGCGTGTACGCAGCAGTAGTCAAATTCGATACCCTGACCGATACGGTTCGGGCCGCCGCCGAGGACCATGATTTTATCGCGGTCTACGGAAGGATTGGACTCGCACTCTTCTTCATAGGTGGAGTACATGTAAGCGGTGTCGGTAGCAAATTCCGCCGCACAGGTGTCCACACGCTTGTAGACCGGGTGCAGGTTGTACTGGTCACGCAGCTTGCGGATTTCCGCTTCGCGGACGCCCGCCAGTTTTGCCAGACGCGCATCGGCAAAGCCTTTGCGTTTCAGGTGGAACAGGAAGTCAGCGTCGAGGCCGTTGATACCCACTTCCGCCACTTTCTCTTCCAGACGCACCAGCTCTTCAATCTGTACCAGGAACCAGCGGTCGATGTTGGTCAGGTTAAACACGCCATCGACAGAGAGGCCCGCGCGGAAGGCATCGGCGATGTACCAGATACGCTCAGCGCCTGCGTCTTTCAGTTCGCGGCGGATTTTGGTCAGCGCTTCAGGGTCATCGAGGCTCACTTTCGGGTCGAAGCCGGTCGCGCCCACTTCCAGACCGCGCAGCGCTTTCTGCAGGGATTCCTGCTGCGTGCGGCCAATCGCCATCACTTCACCGACAGATTTCATCTGCGTGGTCAGACGGTCGTTAGCGCCAACGAATTTCTCGAAGTTGAAGCGTGGAATCTTCGTCACAACGTAGTCGATGGACGGCTCGAAGGAAGCCGGGGTACGGCCGCCGGTGATGTCGTTCATCAGTTCATCGAGGGTGTAACCCACTGCCAGCTTGGCAGCCACTTTAGCAATCGGGAAGCCGGTCGCTTTCGAGGCCAGCGCCGAGGAGCGGGATACGCGCGGGTTCATTTCGATAACAATCAGGCGACCGTCTTTCGGGTTCACCGAGAACTGCACGTTAGAACCGCCGGTTTCTACGCCGATTTCACGCAGTACCGCCATCGAGGCGTTACGCATGATTTGGTATTCTTTGTCGGTCAGGGTCTGCGCTGGCGCCACGGTGATGGAGTCACCGGTGTGGATGCCCATCGCATCGAAGTTTTCGATAGAGCAGACGATGATGCAGTTGTCGTTTTTATCACGCACCACTTCCATCTCGTACTCTTTCCAGCCGATCAGCGATTCATCAATCAGCAGCTCGTTGGTTGGCGAGAGATCCAGACCGCGTTCACAGATTTCTTCGAACTCTTCGCGGTTGTAGGCGATACCGCCACCGGTGCCGCCCATGGTGAAGCTTGGACGGATGATGCATGGGAAGCCGACGTCAGCGGCAACCGCCAGCGCCTCTTCCATGGTGTGCGCGATACCGGAACGCGCGGTGTCGAGGCCGATTTTCTTCATCGCGACGTCGAAACGGCGACGGTCTTCTGCTTTATCAATCGCATCAGCGGTAGCACCAATCATGGTCACGCCGAACTCTTCCAGCACGCCCTGACGCTCCAGCTCCAGCGCACAGTTCAGCGCGGTCTGGCCGCCCATGGTCGGCAGCACCGCATCCGGGCGCTCTTTTTCGATGATTTTACGCACCACTTCCCAGTGAATCGGCTCGATGTAGGTGGCATCGGCCATTTCCGGGTCGGTCATGATGGTGGCCGGGTTGGAGTTCACCAGAATGACGCGGTAGCCCTCTTCGCGCAGCGCTTTACACGCCTGGGCACCGGAGTAGTCAAACTCACACGCCTGACCGATAACAATCGGGCCCGCGCCCAGAATCAGGATACTTTTTATGTCTGTACGTTTTGGCATGGCTCTTATTACTCCTGATTATTTCGCGGACTGACGGTATTGCTCAATAAGCTCGATAAAGTGGTCGAACAGCGGTGCCGCATCGTGCGGGCCTGGGCTCGCCTCTGGGTGGCCCTGGAAGCTGAACGCCGGTTTATCGGTACGGTGAATCCCCTGCAGGGTACCGTCGAACAGAGATTTGTGGGTCACGCGCAGGTTGGCTGGCAACGAGTCTTCATCAACCGCAAAGCCGTGGTTCTGCGCGGTGATCATCACCACGTTCTTATCCAGGTCTTTCACCGGGTGGTTACCACCGTGGTGACCAAACTTCATTTTGATAGTCTTCGCACCGCTCGCCAGCGCCAGCAGCTGATGGCCGAGGCAGATGCCAAACACCGGAACGTTGGTCTGGAGGAATTTTTCAATCGCGTCGATGGCGTAGTCGCACGGTGCCGGGTCGCCAGGGCCGTTAGACAGGAACACGCCGTCTGGATTCATCGCCAGCACTTCTTCAGCGGAGGTTTTCGCCGGCACCACCGTCAGGCGGCAGCCGCGGTCAACCAGCATACGCAGGATGTTGCGCTTCGCGCCAAAATCGTAGGCAACGACGTGGAACGGCAGCTCTTCTTCGGACCTGGCTTCCGGCAGGTCACCCGCCAGCGTCCAGCTACCCTGCGTCCAGCTGTAGGATTCAGCCGTGGTCACTTCTTTTGCCAGGTCCATACCGTTGAGGCCCGGGAACGCTTTGGCGTTTTCCAGCGCCAGCGCGGCATCGAGGTGGTCACCCGCGATGATGCAGCCGTTCTGAGCGCCCTTCTCGCGCAGCAGTCGCGTCAGCTTACGCGTATCGATATCGGCAATCGCCACGATGTTATGGCGTTTGAGGTAAGAAGAGAGGTCTTCGGTGTTGCGGTAGTTGCTGGCAATCAGCGGCAGGTCGCGAATAACCAGACCCTGAGCGTGAACCTGAGAGGACTCTTCATCGGCGGCGTTGGTGCCGACATTACCGATATGGGGATAAGTAAGGGTGACGATTTGGCGAGAATAGGAAGGATCAGTGAGGATTTCTTGATAACCGGTCATTGAAGTATTGAAAACGACTTCCCCAACCGCCGAACCCGTTGCCCCTATGGCCCGACCGTAAAACTGGGTTCCGTCTTCCAGAACCAATAGCGCTGACTTAATCAAAACACCCTCCAGAGAATATTTACTCGCTTTATTTGCATATTAATTCATAACAATGGCACAAATCAATGCAAATCTGCTTACCGATGAATTTCTGGCAAACGGCGGCATTCTAGTGACAGCCTCGGCAAATGTCTACCTTAAAGGACAATTTTTATTATTATTTTGCGCCACTGGATAACTAAGCCGCCTCCAGGCATCAAAATGATCAACTAACTAAGAGGAGAAAACGCTTGCGGAGCAGGAAGATTGTTAAATCATGAAGAAGAGCGCAAAAAAGTAGACCAGATGGTCAAAATTTACATTTAACCAACACATTTATGATAGATAACCTATAAAAACAGGTATCTCAATGTAAAATCATAAAATTAAAGATAAAATAAAGGGCAATAAAATATTGCCCTGTGTAATCAAGCAATTATGACTACAATAACCACATCACGATGGGTAATAAATACTTATAGTTCATTCAAATTCAACACATCACGCATATCAAAAAGACCATTTTTCTTTGATTTAAGCCAAAGAGCCGATCTTACCGCACCGTTAGCAAACGTCATGCGGCTGGAAGCCTTATGCGTAATCTCCACGCGTTCACCAATATCGGCGAACATCGCGGTATGTTCACCGACAATGTCACCCGCACGGACGGTAGCAAAACCAATCGTGCCCGGTACGCGTTCTCCGGTATAACCTTCACGCGAGTAGACCGCGCAGTCTTTCAGATCTTTATCCAGCGCCCCGGCGATCGCTTCACCCATCGCCAGTGCCGTACCTGATGGCGCATCCACTTTGTGGCGGTGGTGCGCTTCAATAATTTCGATATCGGTATAGTCGCCCATCACCTTCGCCGCTTTCTCCAGCAGCTTCAGCATCACGTTGACGCCAACGCTGAAGTTAGCGGCAAATACGATAGCAATGTCCTGAGAGGCATCACGAATGGCCTGTTTACCGGCATCATCAAACCCGGTGGTGCCAATCACCATCCCCTTCCCATGCTGGCGGCAGAAAGCCAGATGCGTCAACGTGCCTTCCGGACGGGTAAAGTCGATAAACACGTCAAAATCATCTTTTACCGCTTCCAGGCTGCTCTGAACGGTGACGCCTGCTTTCCCTGCCCCCGCCAGTTCACCGGCATCGCTGCCCAGTAAGCTGGAGCCTTCACGCTCCAGCGCCGCACCCAGTTGTACCCCTTCCATCGCCATCGCGGCCTGGATTAACTGCCGTCCCATGCGGCCACCGGCGCCGGCAATGGCGACGCGGATTTGTGCATCATGCATAGCTATTCTCTTTTGTTAAAATTGCGTAAATCGTTTTCAGAGTAACCAGCGCACAACAGGGTCGCCAGCCGAAAACGCCGATAATTAGAATTTAATGATAAACAGAGAGGAATATCAGTAAAAGACATGATTCATCCCACAGGATGAATCATTGCCGCGATGCAGGAAAGAAGTCAAACGCACTCAGAATGATGCGTAAGCCTGGGGAAATGACGCCAAAGCCATCGTAAACCAATCGATTAGCGTGATTACTTTTCAGGGCAGTAACGTGTAGTGAACGAGCATCTGCCCTTTTTTCATTTTCACATCGCTAATCTTTACCTCACCAATATCGGATAGCCGCGCAACGTGCGTCCCTCCGCAAGGATAGGCGGGAAGATCGCCAAAACCGACCCGGCGTAATTCTCCCTCTACGCTGACCTTGCGCGGGAGATCGGCCAACTGCCATGCGCTGATTATCGCCAGCAGCGCCTGGGCCTCAGGCAGCGCGCTTTGTGCCGCAGGCACAAACGTGATCCGTCCTTCACCAGGCCAGTGGTGTGCCTTCACCGGCTGCCAGCCGCAGCGCTCTCCGGCCAGGCCAATCAGATGTCCGGCGGAGTGCAGTCGCGCGTGCTGCTGGCGGACGGAGGCATCCACACGAAGAGTGACCGGCCCCAGCGGCAACGGCTGCGATACGATATGCGCCACGCTGTCGCCGCGTGCGACAACGCCTTCCACCGGCGTCTCATCAATCCAGCCTGCGTCCGCTGGCTGCCCGCCGCCCTGCGGATGGAACAGCGTACGGTCCAGCTCGACGGCGTAGCGGCCGTCGGCTTCTGGCATGCAGCGCAGCACGCATGCCGGCGCTTGAGTATCATCGCGGGTGTAATAAAGTCGTTCGGTCATGGTTGTTCTCCTCTTGATGAGCAGAGTATATTCACTTTACCAACGGTGATAATCCCGCTCTCATTCAATGCATCTTTGCCTGGTATGCACAAATGAATCCAAACCTGCTTCCCGATCTGGCCACCTTCGTGCTGATCGTTGACCACGGTAGCTTCTCTGCTGCCGCCAAAACGTCGGGCGCGACGCCTTCGGCTATTAGCCGCAGCGTTACCCGTCTTGAACGCGCGCTCGGCAGCAAACTGCTACACCGCACCACCCGCAAACTGGCGCTGAGTGAAACAGGAAAAATGGTGTATGAGCACGCACAGGAGATGCTGAACGCCGCACAATTGGCACTCGACTCCGGCAGCAGCCAGCAGCAGATCGCGCAGGGGAAACTCACGCTCAGCGTGCCCAAAGCGGTGGGGCGTTTTGTTATCCATCCGCTTATGGCCGAATTTTTTACGCGCTTTCCACAGGTGGACGTTTGTCTGCGGCTGGAAGACCGGTATATGGATTTGATTGACGATGGCGTCGACCTGGCGCTACGCATCAGCCAGTCGCCCTCTCCCGGCCTGTACGGCCGCCCGCTAATGCCGGTCAGCCACGTTATTTGCGCCACTCCGGAGTATCTGCGCCAGCACGGCATGCCGGAACACCCGCAGGCGCTGCGCGACCATTGCTGCATCAGCCTTGGCGAGACGCCCGCTGATTCACGCTGGAAGTTTCGGCGCGGCGAAACCATGGAGACGATTCAGACCCACGGGCGCTATGCCGCTAACCATACCGGCGTGCGGCTGGATGCGGTAAAGCATCATCTTGGTATCGGCAGCCTGCCGCTGTTCACCGCCCGCGAAGCGCTCGCCAGCGGAGAGATTGTGCAGGTTCTGCCGGATTGGGAATTTATCAGCGACTACAGCGGCGAGCTGTGGCTACTGTGGACGCGCAATAAGCATATGCCCGCCAGAATGCGGGCCATGATTGATTATCTGAGTGAAAAACTGCCGCAGTATGGCGAGTGATTACGGCGCACGGGCAAAAACTTCAGCCACCCACTGACGGAACCCCTCCACGTCCAGCGCCAGCGCCACCTGCGCGTTGGCCGGCTGTCCCAATCGCCCTTCGATATCCACCACCGTCGTGCCCGCCGTGTATTGCCCCTGAGTTTCTACCGCCACAAAGCAGCTTTGCAGCGTAAACAGTTCGGGGCGCACCAGCCAGGCAATCGCGCACAGGTCGTGCATGCGCAGGCCGCTCTGCATGCTGCCGCTGCGGTAGTGGCTGAACAGCGCGTGAAGCATGGCGCCGGTTTTATTCAGCGCGGGCAGAGAGGCGAGATATTCCGGCGAAAGCAGCGCCTGGTTGGTGACGTCCAGCCCGCACATCACAATCTCCAGGCCGCTGCGGAACACCAGCGCCGCGGCTTCCGGGTCAATGGCGATATTAAACTCGGCGTTGGGGGTAAAGTTACCGCGCCCGGCGGAACCGCCCATGATCACCAGTCGACGAATATTGAAGCGGCATTCCGGATACTGCGTCAGCAGTAGCGCAATATTGGTCAGCGGGCCAATCGCCACTAGCGTCACCGGCTGCGGCGCGTGCATCAGCGCATCGCGAATGGTCTGAAACGCCGGTTTTGCCAACGGCTGACGGTTATGCTCGACAAAGTCATAGCCCTCCATGCCGGATTCGCCGTGCACCGATGCAGCGTCGCGCAGCGGGCGAACCAACGGGGCAGCCGCCCCCTGCGCCAACGGAACGTCGGCCCCCCAGAAGTGCAGGAGTTGCAGACCGTTACGAGTGGTTTTTTCGACCGAAACGTTGCCGGCTACGGTGGTCATTAACTGGAGATCCAGCTCGGGGGCAAAAAGCGCAGCGGCAATCGCTGCGGCGTCGTCGATACCGGGATCGGTATCCAGGAAAATAGGCAGGCGCATGATTTCTCCCTAAAAAAATGCCAGACGTTAAGCCTGGCATTTTTTCATATCTGCGGGAGGATTAATTTATTCGACTTCACGAACATCCACACGCAGCTCACGCGGCACTTCGAAAACAATGTTTTCTTCACGCCCTTCAAGGGTGATGGCTTCGCCGCCGCCCAGCCCTTGCAGGCGGGCAATCACGTTCTGCACCAGAATATCCGGCGCAGAAGCCCCGGCGGTAACGCCCACGCAGGCCACATCTTTCACCCACGCTTCCTGAATATCTGCGGCGTCATCAATCAGATAGGCGGCTTTGCCCATCCGCTGCGCCAGTTCAGCCAGACGGTTGGAGTTCGACGAGTTTTTCGACCCTACGACCAGCACGACGTCGGCCTGCTGAGCGAGCGATCGCACGGCCTCCTGACGGTTAGTGGTGGCGTAGCAAATGTCGTCTTTACGCGGGCCAACGATTTTCGGGAAACGGACACGCAGCGCGTCAATAACGTCGGAGGTATCGTCCACCGACAGCGTAGTCTGGGTCATGAACGACAGCTTGCTTTCGTCTTTCACCGTCAGCTTCAGTACATCTTCCGGCGACTCAACGAGGTACATGCCCCCTTTCGGGTTGCTGTACTGGCCCATGGTGCCTTCGACTTCCGGGTGACCGGCGTGACCGATAAGAATCGACTCTTCGCCGCGACGACTGGCGCGCGCCACTTCCATATGTACTTTGGTGACTAGCGGGCAGGTCGCGTCAAAGACCGTCAGGTCGCGACTTTTCGCTTCGTTACGCACGGCCTGAGAAACGCCGTGGGCAGAGAAAATCAGGATCGCGCCGTCCGGCACTTCGCTAATCTGCTCGATAAAGATAGCGCCGCGTGCGCGCAGGCTGTCCACCACGTAGCGGTTATGCACCACTTCATGGCGAACATAGATTGGCGCGCCATAGATGGCGAGCGCATTTTCAACAATGCTGATAGCGCGGTCAACGCCTGCACAAAAGCCGCGTGGGTTGGCCAACAGGATCTGCATGTTACGCCTCCAGTACCGGATCGACTTCCAGTACTTCAATATCAAAATGAACGGTATGGCCCGCCAGCGGGTGGTTGAAATCAACCGTGATGGAGTCACCGTTAATCTCGCGGATCACGCCTGGCATCTCGCTGCCGTCCATTGCGGTGAACAGCATGATAGCGCCGATTTCCGGTTCGCCCGCATCCATAAATTCGCGGCGGGAGAAATACTGGATAAGATCTGGCGTAGAGATACCAAACGCCGCATCCGGCTCCAGAGAGAAGGATTTTTTATCCCCGGCCTTCAGGCCGAGAAGATGCTGCTCCAGCCCTTCAGACAGGGAGGCATCGCCCAGACGAAACAGCGCCGGTTTGCCGTTGTTACGGGTCGACTCAGCGGTAGAGCCATCGTCCAGTTTCAGCGTGAAGTGCACCAGCACTGCGCTATTGCTTTGAATCGAATCAGACATGCAGGGACAGCCTTTTATCTTACGACATTGGAATGACGATTATTGTTATACGTTCAGCGCCGTCTGCGTGCCCGGTGGCGCTACGCTTACCGGGCCTACACAAAACGGTAGGCCGGATAAGCGCGGCGCCATCCGGCACCAGGCTACGCCTGTTTTTTCGGCAGGAAACCTTCCAGCACGATCAGCGCAGCACCGATACAGATTGCGGTATCGGCCAGGTTGAAGGTGGCAAAGTGCCAGTCGCCGACGTAGAAATCGATCATGTCGACAACGAAACCGTGCCACAAACGGTCGAACAGGTTACCCAGCGCGCCGCCAATAATCAGCGCGTAGGCAATGTTGTTCAGCTTTTGCGTGGCCTTAGAGCGATACATCAGCACCGCCAGCGCGACGCAGATACCGATAGCGATACCCGCAAAGAACCAGCGCTGCCAGCCGCCGCTGTCGGCCAGGAAGCTGAACGCGGCGCCATAGTTACGCGCATAATGCAGATTAAGCGACGGGAACAGCGACACCGTATCCCCCAGAGCAAAATTCTGGAGGATCAGGTATTTGCTGCCCAGATCGATAATCAGCACGGCGACAACCAGCCACAGCCAGCGTAACCCTGTTGAACAAATCGATTTACTCATCAGGCAAACTTACGTTTTTCGCCGTCACCGGCCACATTGCTCACACAGCGGCCACAGATGTGCTCCGCTACCTTGCCAACATCAGTGGTATAGTGCCAGCAGCGCGGGCACTTCTCACCTTCGGCTTTATTCAGCGCCACTTTCAGCCCTTTCAGCAGTTCGCTCTGCTGGGCATCTGCGGTTGCCGCTTCATAATCCGCAACGGTCGCCCCAGAGGTCAACAGGACAAATCGCAATTCGTCGCCGAGCGCGTTCAGCTTAGCCGCCAGTTCCGGCTGGGCGTACAGGGTCACTGCCGCTTCCAGAGAACCACCGACTTTCTTATCAGCACGCGCCTGCTCGATGACCTTGTTCACTTCGCCACGAACCTGCAGCAGTTCTTCCCAGAACGCATCGTTCATCGCTTCGCTGTCGGCCAGGCCAAACAGACCTTCATACCACTCGCCGGTGAAGACGTACTTCTCGCGGTTACCCGGCAGGTAGCCCCAGATTTCATCAGCGGTGAAGGACATGATAGGCGCCATCCAGCGAACCAGCGCTTCTGCGATATGGTACAGCGCGGTCTGGCAGCTACGACGCGCCACGCTGTCCGCTTTCGCGGTGTACTGGCGGTCTTTGATGATGTCGAGGTAGAACGAGCCCATTTCGACGGAGCAGAAGCGCATCAGGCGCTGTACCACTTCGTGGAAGTCATAGGATTCGTAGGCTTTCATGATGTCAGCCTGCGCTTCCTGCGCGCAACCTACGGCCCAACGATCCAGCACCACCATATCTTCCGGTTTCACCATGTCTTTCAGCGGATCGAAACCGTTCAGGTTCGCCAGCAGGAAGCGCGCGGTGTTACGGATACGACGATAGCTGTCGGCAGCACGTTTCAGAATTTCATCCGATACCGCCATTTCGCCGGTGTAGTCGGTTGATGCCACCCACAGACGCAGGATATCCGCGCCCAGTTTGTTCATCACGTCCTGCGGAGAAACGGTGTTACCGATAGATTTAGACATCTTACGGCCCTGACCATCGACGGTGAAGCCGTGGGTCAGTACCTGGCGATACGGCGCTTTGCCTTTCATGGCAACGCTGATCATCAGGGAGGACATGAACCAGCCACGGTGCTGGTCAGAACCTTCCAGATACATGTCCGCAGAATGACCGCCGAACTCTGGGCGCGCATCCACAACGGAGTAGCTGGTTGAACCGGAGTCGAACCACACGTCCAGGGTATCTGGCACTTTCACGTAGTTGTCTGCGTCGTCGCCGAGGATTTCACGCGGGTCGAGATCCCACCACGCCTGAATACCGTCTTTCTCAACGTACTTGGCTACCGCTTCCATCAGTTCAGTGGTGCGCGGGTGCAGCTCTTCGGTGTCTTTATGCACGAACAGCGCCATTGGCACGCCCCAGGTACGCTGACGGGAGATACACCAGTCAGGGCGGTTTGCGACCATGGATTCGATACGTGCTTTACCCCAGGCCGGGATCCAGCCGCTCAGATCTTCTTTCGCCAGGCCTTCCTGCTCGATGCGGTCGATCTCTTTGAGAGACTGAATACGCAGGCCTTTTTTATCCATGCTGACGAACCACTGCGGGGTCGCACGGAAGATGATCGGTGACTTGTGACGCCAGCAGCATGGGTAGCTGTGCTGCATTTTTTCGACGTGCAGCAGTGCGCCTTTTTCGGCCAGCAGCGCAACGATTTTGTCGTTAGCTTTGAAGACGTTCACGCCGTCCAGCTCTGGGTAGGTGCCCGCCAGGTATGCGCCATCAGGGCCAACCGGGTTAGCGATTTCCAGACCGTATTTCTGGCTGATCACATAGTCGTCAGGGCCGTGGCCACCGGCGGTATGTACCGCACCGGTACCGGCATCCAGCGTCACGTGGTCGCCCAGAATCGCCGGAACGTCGAAGCCCATGAACGGGTGGGTGAAGCGCAGCAGTTCCAGCTCGGCGCCTTTGACGGTGCCCAGAATGGTGTAGTCGCTCACGCCGATGCGCTTCATTACGCTCTCAACGAGGTCGCTTGCCAGAATCAGCGCCTGGCCGTCTACCTGCACCAGCGCATAGTCGAAATCAGGCGCCAGAGAAATTGCGCGGTTCGCTGGCAAAGTCCACGGCGTGGTGGTCCAGATAACCAGCGAGATTGGGCCGGTCACGTTGGCGGCACCAAATTTCGCTTTTACTGCCTCCTGGTCAGCGGCGTGGAACGCCACGTCGATAGACGGGGAGGTTTTGTCGTAATACTCAACTTCCGCTTCCGCCAGCGCAGAACGGCAGTCAACGCACCAGTGCACCGGCTTCGCGCCTTTGTGCAGGTGGCCGTTAGCCACGATTTTGCCCAGCGCACGAATGATGTTGGCTTCGGTTTTGAAGTCCATCGTCAGGTATGGCTTCTGCCAGTCGCCCAGCACGCCCAGACGGATAAAGTCGGTACGCTGACCGTCAACCTGGGTTGCGGCGTATTCGCGGCATTTGGCGCGGAACTCGGCGGCGGTAAATTTCTCGCCCGGCTTGCCAAACTCCTGCTCAACTTTCAGTTCAATAGGCAGGCCGTGGCAGTCCCAACCAGGCACGTACGGAGAGTCATAACCGGAGAGCCCTTTGGACTTCACGATAATGTCTTTCAGAATCTTGTTTACCGAGTGACCAATATGAATGTTGCCGTTCGCATAGGGAGGGCCATCATGCAGAATGAACGTTTTCTTGCCTTTTTTGGCTGCACGAATGATGCCGTACAGGTCATCATCAGTCCAACGCGCCAGCATTCCCGGTTCGCGCTTGGCGAGATCGCCGCGCATCGGGAACCCTGTTTCCGGCAAATTCAGGGTTGATTTATAGTCACTCATCAGATTCTCGGTTCCGTATATTTACGTAGGCATTTAAGCCGGGTTTGAAAGCCCAAAAAACTCGCGGGCCGTTAATTCATCACGCGCAATCTGCGCTTTTAGTTCATCCAGCGAAGCAAATCGCTGTTCATTGCGTATTTTTTTACGCAGCACTACATCTATATGGCGACCGTAAAGGTCCATTACAACGTCGAGCAAATGCACTTCCAGCTGCTGGCGAACGCCAGCAACGGTCGGGCGCGTACCAATGTTCGCCACGCCCGGCAGGGGCTTATCACCGAGCCCCGTCACTTCCACCGCATAAACCCCTTTTACCGGGGAAACCTGACGACGCAGCGGTAAATTCGCCGTCGGGAAACCAATAGTGCGGCCCAGTTCATCGCCGTGCACGACGCGCCCGGAGATAATAAACGGGTGCCCCAGCAGGCTTTCGGCCTGTTCAAGGTTATCGTTGGCCAGCGCCTGGCGCACCGCGGTGCTGCTAATGCGCACGCCGCCGTGGCAGAAGGTTTGCGTACTGGTGACGTCAAAACCGAAATCAGCGCCCGCCTTCTGTAATAACAAGAAATCACCCTGACGACCAGCGCCAAAGCGGAAATCATCGCCGACCGCGAGGAACTGAACGCCAAGCCGTTTGACCAGCAGTTCGCTGATAAAGTCCTGCGCGGTCAGCGCGGCAAAGCGGCGGTCAAAGCGCAGACACAGAACGTAGTCCACCCCACTCTCGGCCAGATAGCGCAGCTTCTCACGCAGGCGCGTCAGGCGGGCCGGGGCTTTATCAGCCGCGAAAAGCTCCAGCGGCTGCGGTTCAAAAATCATCACCACCACAGGCAAACCGCGCGATCTGCCCTCGGCACGTAAGCCTTGCAGTAACGCCTGATGCCCACGATGCACACCGTCGAAATTACCAATGGTCAGAACGCACCCGTGTGGGGCCTGACTGAGATTATGTATGCCGCGTATCAGCTTCATGTCTGGCTCAAAAGAGTGAAAATCGTCAGAGTATACCTTGTACAGCAGTCAAGGTTAACCCGCGATTACACCTCATAACGGAAAGAGGGAATGATTTCATCAGCATCCGTTAAAAAGGCAAGAAAATATAGTCGAGCCGCGTGATTTTTGTGCCGGAAAGACTGTATTCGTCTGTCACAAGCTGGTAGAATCCTGCGCCATCAATACGTAATGCAGCGTTGTCAAATTAACGGCGCTTATTTGCACAAATCCATTGACAAAAGAAGGCTAAACGGGCATATTCCTCGGCCTTTGAATTGTCCATATAGAACACATTTGGGAGTTGGCCTTGGCTAATATCAAATCAGCTAAGAAGCGCGCCGTTCAGTCTGAAAAGGCTCGCAAACACAACGCTAGCCGTCGCTCTATGATGCGTACTTTCATCAAGAAAGTATACGCAGCTATCGAAGCTGGCGACAAAGCTACTGCACTGAAAGCATTTAACGAAATGCAACCGATCGTGGACCGTCAGGCTGCTAAAGGTCTGATCCACAAAAACAAAGCTGCACGTCATAAAGCAAACCTGACTGCACAGATCAACAAACTGGCTTAATCGCCTGCTTGTTATCAGCTTTGAAAAAAACCCGCTTAATGCGGGTTTTTTTATGCCTGCTATTCCGTCTGCAGGCAGGATAAAGCAAAGCCGCCATCCGGCATCGTGCACCGAATTGCCTGATGGCGCTTCGCTTATCAGACCTACGCCGGCTCAGCAAACAGCGCCGAATAATCGCGATGGCAAATTCGCTGCACCGCCGGATGCTGAATCATCCTTTCGGCAAAAATTGCGTGATACTCTTCCATGACGTTATCCATGCGGCCAATTTCCACAATGCTGTCGTCCGCATAGAAATCATGGGCATACAGCGTTGGCGCAACAAAGATAGCGTTGTGCGCGGCGCCGAATGCTTTCATCAGCGCGGCATCATCAAACTCGCCGAGGATTTCAACGTTAAGCCCCTGCACGTTAAACCAGTTCAGTAGCTTGCGCCCTAGCATGGAACGACGGCCGGGAATCAGCAGACGTCGCTCCTCAAGGCACGCAGGGAACGGTTTTTCCGGCGGCGGATTCATACACCAGAAGCTCACGCTACACTCACCAATCTTCACCGAGAACAGCCCCTCCTGCTGCGTGGAATCAATCGGGCAGTCGGAGATAATCATATCCAGCTTGTGCTGGCTGAGCTGCTCCAGCAGCATCTCATGCGTCGATTCAAAGCAGCGCAGGTGAATCTGTTCATCCTCAACCACCGCCGCGTCAAGCACCCCGCTAACCAGCCGTTTCGAAAGCGCATCGGCCACGCCGACGTCGAACAGCAGGTTGGACTCCTTACGGTAGTTCACGATATCCAGCATCTCCTGACTGAGGGTGAACATTTTGTCCGCGTAGCGGAACACCAGCTCACCCAGTTCACTCGGCTCAATACCGCGGCCTTTGCGCTTGAATAACTTCCCTTGCAGACGTTCTTCCAGCGCTTTGATTTGCCCGGTAATGGTCTGCGGCGTAAGGTACAGCGCCTCCGCCGCGCCAACAATGGAGCCTTCCTTGTAGACATGCCAGAAGTAGTAAAGATGGTTGTAGTTAATATGCGACATGCCCTGTGCTCCCCTCTCCTTTGATCATCATTTTTCGCTTACGCCATCACCGGTTTTAAACGGGCGCGCAGCAAGCTGTATCCCACCACAGCCGACAGGACGGAACCTATCAGAATACCAAGCTTGGCCCAGTTAATCAGCGATGGATCGATATTGCCAAACGCCAGGCTGGCGATAAAGATAGACATGGTAAAGCCTATCCCGCACAACAGGCCAACGGCCATAATTTGTGTGAAACTGGCCCCTTCCGGCAGCTTCGCCAGCTTCAGCTTAAGCGCCAGCCAGCAGAACAGGCTGATGCCCAGCGGCTTGCCGATAAACAAACCGGCAATAATGCCCAACGGCAGCAGCGAGGTCAGCCCCTCCAGGGTCACGCCCTGCAGCGAGACGCCCGCGTTAGCGAAGGCGAACAGCGGCAGAATCATAAAGGCCACCCACGGATGCAGCACATGCTCAAGCTGTTTCGCCGGCGATTTGCCGCCCTGCTCGCGCAGCGGAATAAAGAAGCCAACAATCACGCCAGCCAGCGTCGCGTGTACGCCGGACTTCAGTACCGCCGTCCACAGCACAACGCCAACCAGAATATAGAGCCCGGTACGGCGTACGCCGCTCAGGTTTAGCACTGCCAGCACCGCAATGGCAGCACCGGCTACGGCGAGCGACAGCAGGGACAGATCGCTGGTGTAGAACAGCGCGATAATCACAATGGCGCCCAGATCGTCGATAATCGCCAGCGCCATCAGGAAGATTTTCAGCGACGCCGGCACGCGGCTCCCCAGCAGGGCCAGGACGCCAAGCGCGAACGCAATATCCGTTGCCGCCGGAATGGCCCATCCGCTGCTTGCCACCGGGTCCTGCGCGTTAAACGCCAGATAGACCAGCGCCGGCACCACCATACCGCCAACGGCAGCAATCACCGGAAAAACCGCCTGACGGCGGGTTGCCAGCGAGCCTTGCATCAGTTCGCGCTTAACCTCTAGGCCAATCAGCAGGAAAAACACGGCCATCAGGGCATCGTTAATCCACAGCAGCATGTTTTTGTCGATGGCTAAGGCGCCAACGCGCAGCTGAACCGGCGTCTCAAGGAAGGCATGATACAGGCCGCTGGTTGCGCCCAGGTTCGCCAGCAGCATGGCCAACGCTGCGGCAATAATCAGGATGATACCCCCTGAGGCATCATTGCTAAAAAAACGCTGAAGATGCTTCACTTTTACTCTCTCTATTGTGTTTTATACATCGATAAAACCATAGTATCGCGTTTAAAGACTCGGAAAAATCAGGTTATTTCTGGATGATAATTCAGTTTAGCCGATGAAATAAAAAAACCCGAAGCGCAATGCCCCGGGTTTTTTATTCAGCCCTCACCTTACGGCGAAAGATTAACGAGTCAAATCGTCAAAGAACTTTTTCACGCCGTCAAAGAAGCTTTTCGAACGCGGGCTGTTGTTTTCCCCGGTTGGGCCGCCGAAGCTTTCCTGCAGGTCTTTCAGCAGCTGTTTCTGCTTCTCGTTCAGGCCTACCGGCGTTTCAACGACTACGCGGCACAGCAGGTCGCCCTGCGCGCCGCCGCGCACGGACTTCACGCCCTTGCCGCGCATGCGGAACAGTTTGCCGGTCTGCGTTTCGCCCGGAATTTTCAGCTTCACGCGACCATCCAGCGTCGGCACTTCTATCTCGCCGCCCAGCGCAGCCATCGAGAAGTTGATCGGCACTTCGCAGTACAGGTTGTTACCTTCACGCTCAAAGATAGCGTGCTGTTTCACCTGCACCTGAACGTACAGATCGCCTGCCGGTGCGCCATGCTCACCCGCTTCGCCTTCACCGCTCAGACGAATACGATCGCCGGTGTCCACGCCTGCCGGAATCTTCACGGACAGGGTTTTGGTTTTCTCAACGCGACCGTGGCCGTGACATTTATTGCACGGATCTTTAATCAGCGTACCGCGGCCCTGACAGTGCGGACAGGTCTGCTGTACAGCGAAGAAGCCCTGACGCATCTGCACCTGGCCTGAACCATGACAGGTTGGACAGGTCTGCGGCTGTGAGCCCGCCTTGGCACCGCTGCCGTGGCAGACGTCACACTCTTCCAGCGTCGGGATGCGGATCTCTTTGGTGACACCGCGCACCGCTTCTTCCAGCGTCAGATCCATGTTGTAGCGCAGATCTGCACCACGGGACGCGCGCTGACGACCGCGACCGCCGCCAAAGATATCGCCGAATACGTCACCAAAGATATCGCTGAAGTCTGCGCCGCCGCCGAAACCGCCGCCACCGCCGCCCATACCGCCCTGTTCAAAGGCCGCATGGCCGTACTGATCGTAGGCCGCACGCTTCTGCGCGTCGGTCAGGATCTCGTACGCTTCTTTGATCTCTTTAAACTTGGCTTCGGCCTCTTTATCACCCTGGTTACGGTCCGGGTGGTACTTCATGGCCAGGCGCTTGTACGCCTTTTTGATTTCACGCTCTTCCGCTGTTTTGGAAACGCCCAAAATCTCGTAATAGTCTTGCTTTGCCATTGGTTTTTTTCAGCCCCTTAACATGCGAGCACGGGCGGAGAGGAAACCTCTTCGCCCGTGCCGATTAATTACCCTGCATCAGGGCGATTATTTTTTGTCTTTCACTTCTTCGAACTCTGCGTCAACAACGTCGTCGTCTTTCGCATTGTTCGCGGAAGCGTCAGCGCCTGCGGCACCCGCCTGCTGCTGTGCGTGCTGCTGCTGAGCGATTTCCATCAGTTTCTGGGAAACCTGCGCCAGCGCCTGCATTTTCGCTTCGATGTCCGCTTTGTCTTCACCTTTCAGAGACGCTTCCAGCGCGGTCAGCGCAGACTCGATAGCAGTTTTGTCGTCAGCCGGCAGCTGTTCGCCTGCTTCTTCAACCTGCTTACGAGTGCTGTGCAGCAGATGGTCGCCCTGGTTACGGGTCTGAACCAGCTCTTCAAACTTACGGTCAGCTTCGGCGTTAGCTTCGGCGTCACGAACCATTTTCTGAATTTCTTCTTCGTTCAGACCGGAAGAAGCCTTAATGGTGATCTTCTGCTCTTTACCGCTGTTTTTGTCTTTCGCGGAAACGTGCAGGATACCGTCAGCATCGATATCGAAGGTCACTTCGATCTGCGGCATGCCGCGCGGTGCCGGGCTGATACCGTCCAGGTTGAACTGACCCAGTGATTTGTTATCGGATGCACGTTTACGTTCACCCTGAATCACGTGGATAGTTACCGCAGACTGGTTGTCTTCAGCAGTAGAGAACACCTGGCTGTGCTTGGTCGGAATGGTGGTGTTTTTGTTGATGAGCGCAGTCATCACACCGCCCATGGTTTCGATACCCAGAGACAGCGGGGTAACGTCCAGCAGCAGCACGTCTTTAACTTCACCGGTCAGAACGCCGCCCTGAACCGCTGCACCGATAGCAACAGCTTCGTCCGGGTTAACGTCTTTACGCGGTTCTTTACCGAAGAACTCAGCAACTTTCTTCTGCACCATTGGCATACGAGTCTGCCCACCGACCAGGATAACGTCCTGGATATCGGATACGGACAGGCCAGCATCCTGCAGCGCAACTTTCAGCGGCTCGATGGAACGGTTAACCAGGTCTTCTACCAGGCTTTCCAGTTTCGCACGGGTCACTTTGATGTTCATGTGCTTAGGACCGGTCGCGTCTGCGGTGATGTACGGCAGGTTCACGTCGGTCTGCTGAGCGGAAGACAGTTCAATCTTCGCTTTCTCAGCGGCTTCTTTCAGGCGCTGCATCGCCAGCGGGTCATTGCGCAGGTCGATGCCCTGATCTTTCTTAAACTCGTCAACGAGGTAGTTGATCAGGCGGGTATCGAAGTCTTCACCACCCAGGTGGGTATCACCGTTGGTTGCCAGAACTTCAAAGGTTTTTTCGCCATCAACTTCGTCGATTTCGATAACGGAAATATCGAAGGTACCACCACCGAGGTCGTAGACCGCGATAGTACGGTTGCCGACTTCTTTATCCAGACCGTAAGCCAGTGCAGCTGCGGTTGGTTCGTTGATGATACGTTTGACTTCCAGACCTGCGATACGACCGGCGTCTTTAGTTGCCTGACGCTGAGCATCGTTGAAGTATGCAGGTACGGTGATAACCGCTTCAGTTACCGGTTCACCCAGGTAATCTTCAGCCGTTTTCTTCATTTTCTTCAGCACTTCAGCAGAGATCTGCGGCGGTGCAGTACGAGTACCTTTCACATCAAGCCATGCGTCACCATTATCTGCGGCAACAATTTTGTATGGCATGATAGAAACGTCACGCTGAACTTCTTCGTCCTGGAAGCGGCGACCGATCAGGCGTTTAATCGCAAACAGGGTGTTTTGCGGGTTTGTCACTGCCTGACGTTTAGCCGGCTGACCAACCAGAGTTTCACCATCCTGGGTATAGGCAATGATAGAAGGCGTGGTGCGATCGCCTTCGGCGTTCTCCAGCACGCGTGCAGTAGTGCCATCCATAATCGCTACACAAGAGTTGGTAGTACCCAGGTCGATACCAATAATTTTACCCATCTAAACGTCTCCACTAAAAATTCAGTCAACATGTGGTTGTGATTCTGTAATAAGGGCGAAACCTACGGTTTCAACAGCCCTGAATCGTTTTTTTTCAGACTCACTCACTGCGGTTGACTACAAGATGGGGTCGCAACGTCATCCATCAAGGGGCAGCGTTAAAAATTTTTCATTCAGTGCGATTTTATTTCTGCCGCCTTGACTGTACACACTCATCAACAGAACCTTAAAAAACCATTACATTCAGTATATTAAATCCATAAAGCGTTGTGATTTAGCGCTAAAAGTCGCGCTGCTATGGGAGCAAATCCCCCGGCAACATTTCACTCACTGAAATGAGTGCCCTGGTAATAAAAACAATGAAAACCCTTTTAAGCGTCACGATAAGCCCGGCGATCGGCATGATCCAGGCCGCTCCACCATCCCTGCCGTGCAGCATATTGCCCACCAGCGTCGTTTAATTGCCCGCACGGGGAATGAGTTAAAGGGGGAAAATAGTTCATTTTCCCCCGATGAGATCATAGACAGCCCGTTTACTCCTGATTATCATGCCGCGCCCCCCAGCACTGGGGAGATTATTTCACCATTCAATGATGATTTGAGGAATTATGGGCAACACTAAGTTGGCTAACCCGGCACCGCTGGGCCTGATGGGCTTCGGCATGACCACCATTCTGCTTAACCTGCATAACGCCGGTTTCTTCGCCTTTGACGGCATTATTCTCGCTATGGGTATTTTTTACGGCGGTATCGCGCAGATTTTCGCGGGCCTGCTGGAATACAAAAAAGGGAATACTTTCGGTCTGACCGCTTTTACCTCCTACGGCTCTTTCTGGCTGACCCTGGTGGCCATTCTGCTGCTGCCGAAGATGGGGATGAGCGAAGCGCCAAACGCACAGTTCCTCGGCGTGTATCTTGGCCTGTGGGGCGTGTTCACGCTGTTCATGTTCTTCGGCACGCTGAAAGCTGCACGCATGCTGCAGTTCGTGTTCCTCAGCCTGACCGTGCTGTTCGCTCTGCTGGCGGTTGGCAACATTAACGGCAACGAAGCGATTATCCACGTGGCTGGCTGGGTAGGCCTGATCTGTGGCGCAAGCGCCATTTATCTGGCAATGGGTGAAGTGCTGAACGAACAGTTCGGCCGTACCGTACTGCCGATTGGTGAAAAGCACTAATCCTCGCCTCATCTGAAAAACGCCGGCCTGTCCGGCGTTTTTTTTGCCTGAAAACTACCGTTCCTGGGATTATCACTTCCACGTTATCTGCGCTATTTTCAATAACTTCTCATGATGAAAAGGATGATTGATGATGCGCCTCACGTTTGTATATCCCCTGCTTCTGGCCTGCGGTGCCTTGCTACCCGCGAGCGCTCATGCGCTACCCACGCCCGAAGTCAGAAGCGTTGATTGGGATAAGGAAAACACCGTGCGCGTAGGGAACAGTATCAATACCGTTTACCACATTACGATGTCAGAGGGCTCGCAAAATAATCTGTGGCTAAACGTCGATTGCCAGACCCGGACAAAAACGCTGCTGTATATGAATCTGCATACGCTGACGGGGAGTCATATCCGCGCCTACGGCGGTAATTCTTTCGCCCGCTACGTTCCCGGCGTGCCTTTCGAGCCCGACGCCGATAGCTTAATGAACACCGATCCCGCGCTGGATGTCTGTAAGCAAAACGTCGTACAGCCTCGCTGGGTAGGGCTGACCAACGCGGATAAGAACGGCGACCAGCCGTTTATCGATCTCAATAACAGCCATCGTCAGGGCAATCAGCTTAACCTGCGCATCGGTACGGATTACGCCCAGGTGCATCGCGAAAAACAGTATGACGCGCCCTACGACTTTAAAATCAGCCAGATACAGGTGAATTGCGATAACCAACAGGCGCGCATTGCGCGAACATTCTCGCTAAATGCCGCCTTCGTTACCGACAACGCCACCCCGGCAGAGACGGCCTTCACGTCGCTCCCCTCCTCGCTTATCGCACCGGTAGCAAAACTGTGCGCCTTACAGGATCTTAACCAGTTCACCGGCAGCGGCGCGTGGGTTGCCCGCCCAAAAAATGAAGCGGATGCCCCATTGGTAATCCCCGATTTTGAACACAACGATCCGAACGCATTAGCCCGCTACCCGCAGCCAGAAGCGGTAAGCAAGAGCGTGATGACGATCCTAAAGAATGGCCATGATGTACCGACCTTTACCCGCCTCACTTTTACGCCGGTGTGGCCTGGTGATGCGGACATCAGCGGTAAGACCCGCATCGACAGGCTGCCAGACGGCAGCACGTTAACGCTCGATACGCTGGTGCTTAAAGGCGTGACGTTCTATAGCCAGTACCAGCGATTATTCAATCTCGTCGACCTGAAGCAATGGGATTCGATGCAAAACAGCCCGCTTATCGCCCGAACGCTGGAAACCAACGTTAGCGCAGCGCCTGTGGTAGGCAAGCAGTATCACTGGCACGCGGTGCTGCAAAACGAGGGCAGCCCGGAGAAAAGCAAATCGAAGCGTCAGGATTGTCGTGCAGAGGGCCCGTGGCGCGATGCCGCGATGCTGAATGAGGCTTTCCCTGGCCGCTATATTGAGCTTATCTGCACCGACGACCGGGGCGATGGGAAAGCGATGAGCAGCGATTACGCCTGGCTGGAAGATTTGCGCGTCTTCATTCGTATCGGCTATCAGGAAGCGGGGGAGAAAAAACGGTTTACGTTTAAGGACGTCGCCATTATTCATTAAGGCACATGACGCCGGGGTTGGCGTCACGTGCCCCCGCGTTGGCTTACGCCTCGGCCGGGCTACGGCTGGCTGCCTGTCGCTCTTTACGCAGCCAGATACCAAGCCCCAACCCCATCAACGACAGCGCCAGCACGTACCAGGCTGGCGCCATCGGCGATACGCCCATCAGCATGGTGACGGCAATGGGCGTCAGGCCGCCGAAAATGGCATAGGAGACGTTGTAAGAGAAAGAGATGCCGGTAAAGCGTACCTCCGCCGGGAAAGCGCGTACCATCACGTACGGCACCGCCCCTACCACGCCAACGCACAGCCCCACGAGCCCGTACAATAAGAACAGCTGCTCGGGGTGCGTTCCCGCAAGGTGATAGAAAAACCAGCTTGAGCAGGCGAGCAGAATGCTGCCAACGATAAACGTTTTACTGGCACCTATGCGGTCCACAATCAACCCCGCCAGCAGGCAGCCAATACAGAGCATAACCGTTGCGATGCTGTTCGCCTGTAAGGTCAGCGCGGGGGCAAAGCCGTACTGTTTTTGCAGCCACACTGGCGACATCAGAATCACCACTACAATGCCAGCTGAGAGCAGCCAGGTCAGCAGCATCGACACGACCACCGCCGGCTTATGCTTGAGCACCACCGACTTGATGGGCAACTCCTGCGCCAGCGCTTTACGCTGCTGCATTTCGAGAAAAATGGGGGTTTCCTGCAACCAACGGCGCAGGTACATCGCCACCAGGCCAAACGCGCCGCCCAGCAGGAACGGAATACGCCAGCCGCCGTCGTGGATTGCCTGCACGCTCAGTTGGGTATTAATCAGCGTCGCCACCACCGAGCCCAGCAGAATTCCCACCGTCAGCCCTGCCGTCAGCGTCCCGCAGGCAATGCCGATACGACGCGCCGGCACATGCTCGGCCACAAACACCCAGGCCCCCGGTACTTCACCGCCAATCGCTGCGCCCTGTAAAATACGCATGAACAGCAGCAGCAGCGGCGCGGCCAGCCCGGCGCTGGCATAAGTTGGCAGCAGGCCAATCGCCAACGTAGGCACCGCCATCAGCAGGATACTGAGGGTAAACATTTTTTTGCGCCCGACCAGATCGCCGAAGTGCGCCATGATGATGCCACCCAGCGGACGAGCAAGATAGCCTGCAGCGAAGATGCCGAAAGTCTGCACCTGACGCAGCCACTCAGGAATGTCCGCCGGGAAGAAGAGCTCCCCCACCACCGCGGCGAAGAAGACGAAGATGATGAAATCATAAAACTCCAGCGCGCCGCCGAGGGCCGCCAGCGTTAGGGTTTTATAGTCTTGTCGATTCAGAGGTCGGGTGTAATGTGACATAACAAACCATTCGCAAAGTGGAAGTGTTGATCTAAGTTTACGTTTTGTGTAAAGCAAAAATGACTATACCGTAAACCCGATCGCGCTCCAGCAGAATGATAGGTTATGTCAGAAAAGCATCACATTCAGGATAAAGTCTCGCGACGAGCGCTCTTAGGGCGGAAAGCTGCTACGACATCGCGATTCGTTTCAATATAAGGCCCCTCCAGCAACTGTACACAATACGGTACACTTGCAAAGATGCCGTTCACCAGCACGTTGCCCTCTGCGTCTTTCACCCCTTCCAGCGTTTCCTGAATCGCTTTCGGCTGGCCCGGCAGGTTAAGAATGAGGGCCTGTTTGCGAATAACGCCTACCTGGCGTGAGAGAATGGCCGTCGGGACAAAGTGCAAACTGACCTGGCGCATCTGCTCGCCAAAGCCCGGCATGACGCGGTCGGCAATCGCCAGCGTCGCATCCGGCGTCACATCGCGCCGCGCCGGCCCCGTACCACCGGTGGTCAGCACCAGATGGCAGCTCATCTCGTCCACCAGCTCACACAGAGTTTGCTCAATAATGGTTTGTTCATCCGGGATCAGGCGAGTTTCCACCTTAAAAGGGGTCGTCAGCGCCGATGCCAGCCACTCTTCCAGTGCCGGAATACCTTTGTCCTGATAAACGCCGCTGGAAGCGCGGTCAGAGATAGAAACTAAGCCAATGCGTAAAGTGTTCATGATTATTCCGTTAAAACCGTAGCGTTAAGCAGAATAATACACGCGAATGGGCAGCAATACTAAGACCCCAGACGGGTTATCCTCCGGGTTTCCCGAGGCGCGCCGCAAAATGAAAAAGCCAACGGATATTTCTCTGTCGCACGCAGATGCGCAGTGGCAGACTCCGCGAAAAGAATTCCATGGAGGGCTGGATATGCGTAAAAACAGGACGCCTACGCCGCATGATTTAGTGTTTAAAACGTTTCTCTCAACGATGGAAACCGCACGGGATTTTATTGCGATTCATCTTCCCCCTGCCCTGCTGCGACTGTGCGATCTGTCAACGCTGAAACTGGAATCGGGTAGCTTTATCGAAGAGGATCTTCACCCCTATTACAGCGATATGCTCTATTCGCTAAAAACAGCCTGCGGCGACGGCTACATCCACGTGCTTATTGAACATCAAAGCTCACCGGATAAGCATATGGCCTTTCGCTTAATGCGTTACGCCATTGCCGCCATGCAGCGCCACCTTGAGGCCGGCCATAATAGGCTACCGCTGGTCATCCCTATTCTGTTTTATCAGGGGCGAAAAAGCCCTTATCCCCACTCAATGAACTGGCTGGATAATTTTACCGACCCGGCGCTTGCGAGACATATCTATAGCCAGAATTTTCCTTTGGTCGATATCACGGTAATTCCCGATGATGAAATTATGCGCCACCGCAGTATGGCTGCGCTGACGCTGATTCAAAAACATATCCGCCAGCGCGATCTCACCCGCTTTCTCGATAAGCTTGCCGGGCTATTAACCCGCAACCACATCAGCGGACAGCAGGTCATTGCGCTGGTAAACTACATGCTCCAGGCGGGAGAAGCACACGATGCCCGTACATTGCTGTATGAAATGGCGCTACGCGCACCACAGTATGGAGACGAACTGATGACATTAGCAGAAGAGTTAAAGCAGGAAGGACGGATAGAAGGAATACAGCAAGGAATTCAACAGGGTATGCAAGTCGGCGAACGCGAAGCCGCGCGGAAAATTGCCCGAGCCATGCTAGAAAAAGGTATCCCGGTCGCCGAGGTGATTGAAATGACCGGCATCGCCGCAGACGAACTTCCCTCCCTGCACCACCATGAATAAAAAAACAGCCCGCTCTCTTTAGAGAAGCGGGCTGTTATCAGGCAAACAGGCTGAATTACAGCAGTTCGCCGATCATTTTTTCCAGTTTTTCCTGGTCAATAGCAAACTTACGGATACCTTCCGCCAGTTTATCAACCGCCATCGGATCCTGGTTGTGCTGCCACAGGAACTCAGACTCGGTGATGCGGCTCGGACGCGCTTTCACTTCACCGGTAAAGGTCAGCTTACGTTCCAGAGGGCCTTCGCTTTCTGCCAGTTCTTTCAGCAGCGCCGGGGCGATGGTCAGGCGGTCACAGCCTGCCAGCTCAAGGATTTCACCGATGTTACGGAAGCTTGCGCCCATCACCACGGTTTCATAACCGTGCTCTTTGTAGTACTGGTAGATTTCGCTAACCGAAACCACGCCCGGATCTTCCGCAGGCGCGTATTCTTTCTTATCGGTATTGGCTTTGTACCAATCCAGAATACGACCGACGAACGGGGAGATCAGGAACACGCCCGCTTCCGCACAAGCGCGCGCCTGCGCGAAGGAGAACAGCAGAGTCAGGTTACAGTTGATGCCGTCTTTTTCCAGCTGCTCCGCTGCGCGGATGCCCTGCCAGGTAGAGGCCAGTTTAATCAGAATGCGATCGTTGCTGATGCCAGCATCGTTGTACATTTTGATCAGGCGCTTCGCTTTCGCGATAGACGCTTCAGTGTCATAGGACAGGCGCGCATCAACTTCGGTAGAGATACGGCCCGGGACCAGTTTCAGAATTTCCAGACCGATATTTACGGCCAGTTTATCGGTGGCATCGACAACCTGCTGTGCGCGGTCGCTGCTCTGGCTACGCGCCCATGCTACCGCATCGTCGATCAGTTTACGGTACTCAGGGATCTGTGCTGCGCCCAGAATCAGCGAAGGGTTGGTTGTCGCATCCTGAGGCTGATACAGCTTCATTGCCGCGATGTCTCCGGTGTCAGCCACTACGGTTGTGTACTGACGCAGAGATGTCAATTTATCCGTCATGATAGTGTTTCTCTTTAAACAGCTGTTAGGGGGATGTAACCGGTCTGCCCCGATAATATCACGCCGCTCTCTCAGCGCAACCGCCGACGTCATGAGACCGCAGAGTATGATAAACTGAAGTATCTGACTTTCAGGACCCGGCTTTCTGCATCCTGATTGTGGTAACGCTTACATTGGCTGAATCGAATCGTGCGAAGCAACGTTGCTTCCTGGGTTCGGCCGCTCATTTCGGCATAGACAAGAGGACGTTTAATGCCTGATTTCCTGTCTTTTATCAGCGAAATTTTGTGGGGCTCGGTGATGATTTACCTGCTCCTGGGATGTGGTATCTGGTTTACATGGAGAACCGGCTACATCCAGTTTCGCTACATCCGTCAGTTTAGCAAAAGTCTGAAAAGAAGCCTGGCACCCTGCGAAGGCGGGTTAACCTCGTTCCAGGTTCTGTGTATTAGCCTGGCCGCGCGCGTTGGCAGCGGTAACCTTGCCGGCGTCGCGCTGGCGATCGCCGTCGGCGGCCCCGGTGCGGTCTTCTGGATGTGGGTAGCCGCAATTATCGGCATGGCCAGCAGCTTCGCCGAATGTTCGCTGGCCCAACTCTACAAAGAACGTGACGCCAACGGGCAGTTTCGCGGCGGTCCGGCATGGTATATGTCGCGCGGGCTCGGCATGCGCTGGATGGGCGTACTCTTTTCGCTGTTTCTGCTGCTGGCCTACGGGCTTATCTTTAACACCGTGCAGGCCAACTCCACCGCGCACGCGCTGAAATATGCCTTCGACGTCCCCAGAAGCGCGACCGGCATCGTAATGGCCTTCTTCGCCCTGCTGGTGATGGTCCGCGGCATCAAGGGCGTCGCGCGGCTGAGCCAGTGGCTGGTGCCGTTTATGGCGCTGTTGTGGGTATCGGTCTGTCTGCTGATTACCCTTTGGCACATTGTTGAAATGCCCGCCATCATCAGCATGATCGTGCGTAGCGCCTTTGGCTGGCAAGAAGCTGCTGCCGGTGCCGTGGGCTATAGCGTCAGCCAGGCCATTACCAGCGGCTTTCAGCGCAGCATGTTCTCTAATGAAGCCGGCATGGGCTCCACGCCTAACGCGGCGGCGGCGGCAGCCTCCTTCCCACCGCATCCGGCGGCCCAGGGTATTGTGCAGATGATCGGCGTGTTGCTTGATACCGTCGTTATCTGCAGCGCCAGTGCGATGATCGTGCTGCTGGCGGGTCACGGCACAAAAACCACCAGCTATGATGGAATCCAACTGGTGCAACACGCCATGAGCGTGCTGGTCGGTAGCTGGGGCGCTAGCTTTGTGGCGGTGGTGATGATTATGTTCGCCTTTAGCTCCATCGTGGCTAACTATATCTATGCCGAAAACAACCTGATCTTTCTGCGCTGGAATAAGCCATGGGCCATCTGGCTGCTGCGGCTGTGCACGCTGCTGATGGTATTCATCGGCAGCCAACTGAGCCTACCGGTGGTCTGGCAAATGGCGGATGTGATTATGGCGCTGATGGCCATTACCAACCTGTCGGCCATTCTGCTGCTCTCACCGGTGGTCAGAATTATCGCTCTGGATTATCTGCGCCAGCGAAAACTGGGCGTGACGCCGGTGTTCGACCCGGACTATTACCCCGAAATCGCCCGGCAGCTGGCGCCGGAAAGCTGGGATCAGCCGCCGCGCCAATAGCAGCAATCGATCACCTGTGGCCGTTTTTTTGTTAAAGTTGAGTGAAATTTTCTGCAAGGACTGGATATGCTGATTCTGATTTCGCCTGCTAAAACGCTCGATTACCAAAGCAAGCTTGCCACCACCCGCTATACCCAGCCCATGCTGCTGGAGCACGCTCAAACGCTGATACGAGAAGCGCGAAAGCTTTCTGCTCCGCAAATTAAAGCGCTGATGGGGATTAGCGACAAGCTAGCGGACCTAAACGCTACCCGCTTCCACGACTGGCATCCGGACTTCACGCCGGATAACGCCCGTCAGGCGATTCTGGCCTTCAAAGGCGACGTCTACACCGGGCTACAGGCAGAAACCTTTAGCGATGCTGATTTTGACTTCGCTCAGCAGCACCTGCGCATGCTTTCCGGCCTTTACGGCGTGCTGCGTCCGCTGGATCTGATGCAGCCGTACCGTCTGGAAATGGGCATTCGCCTGGAGAACCCGCGCGGAAAGGATCTGTACCAGTTCTGGGGAGAGGAAATCACCCAGACGTTGAACGCCGCGCTGCGTGAACAGGGCGACGACATCGTCATCAACCTGGCGTCAGACGAGTATTTCCGTTCGGTAAAACCGAAAGCACTGAAGGGAAGCATCATTAAGCCCGTGTTCCTCGACGAGAAAAACGGCAAATTCAAGGTGATCAGCTTCTATGCCAAAAAAGCGCGCGGGCTGATGAGCCGCTATATCATTGAAAATCGCCTGTCGAAACCTGAACAGCTGACCGGATTTGATAGCGAAGGGTATTTCTTTGATGCGGAAAGTTCGAGCGCCGAAGAGCTGGTCTTCAAGCGCCACGAACAGTGATAACCCCGCGGGCCTGATAAGCAAAGCGCCATCTGGCAGATCGATAGCGATCGCAGGATGGCGGCGTTGCCTTAGTCGGCCGACAAGTTAGTGATGGTCATTGGGCGGTGGCAGGCGACGATCGTCGCCATGTCCACGCTCGTTATGACCCCGATCGTCATGGCGGTCGTCGCGATCGCGTTTATCATGATGCGGCGGCGTATGAGGATTCCAGCGGTTGTCGCGCCATTCATAATGATCGTTCCACCAGCTATGGTCACGCCAGTGGCCGCCATCCCAGTAACGCCCGTCATTATCCTGGTCGCCAATTTGCAGCTTCACCGCCGGGACCAACGTGATCTCTGCGGCCTGAGTCATAACCGGAGCCGCCAGCATCATAGCCAGTGCCAACATCGCAGGTTTTAACATGGGTAACTCCTTGATTCTTCGTTCGCCAGTATGGCCGATGAACAAAGCTTACCGCCGTAGAACCCGCGTTGTTATTCTCCGCAATCCTATAATCTAACGCCCCGCATTTATTGGGAATATCTCCTTTTTCCCTGCGGAATGTCTGCATAATTTCTCCCTATTTCCCCCTCCACAGGGAAGGAGGAAACGGAGAAGATTACGCGTTGCGCATCATCAGCTGGCGCAGTGCGGCATAGTCGGCCGGCAGGTTGTGAGACAGCAGCGGCAGGTCGGCGCGGTCTGCCAGCGCTTTAGGCAGCGGCAGGGTTTCGCCCAGGATCGCTTCCACGCTTTCCTTAAACTTCGCCGGATGCGCGGTGCCGAGGAACAGACCATATTCACCCGGCTGCAGCTGGTCACGCAGTGCACGGTAGGCAATCGCCGCGTGCGGTTCGGAGGTGTAGCCCAGCGACTGCAGTTCACGCATAGTGGCCTTTGTCGTTTCATCATCCACCGCCGCATAACCCAGTTCGTTCAGGCGCCAGATTTTACGGCGGAACAGCTCTTCTACACGCGGCCAGTTGTTCGGCTGGCTCACGTCCATTGCGTTCGACAGCGTCGCCTGAGTGGCCTTCGGCGCCCACTTCCCATCCTGCAGGAAGCGCGGCACGGTGTCGTTGGCATTGGTGGCGGCGATAAAGCGTTTCACCGGCAGGCCCAGCGATTTAGCCAGCAGGCCCGCGGTCAGATCGCCGAAGTTACCGCTCGGCACGGAAATCACCAGCTGGTTACGCGCTTCCTGAGGCAGCTGCGCTACCGCTTCGAAGTAGTAGCAGATTTGCGCCAGCAGGCGGCTGATGTTGATGGAGTTTGCGGAGTTCAGACCCAGTGCAACCTTCAGTTCTTCATCATCGAAGGCCTGTTTCACCAGCGCCTGGCAGGCGTCGAAATCACCGTCAATGGCGACAGTTTCAATGTTGCCGCCCAGCGTACAGAACAGCTTCTCCTGCAGCGGGCTGATTTTGCCGCGCGGGTACAGAATCACCACGTTGACGTTCGGCAGGCCGTAGAACGCATGCGCCACGGCAGCACCGGTGTCGCCGGAGGTTGCCGTCAGGATGGTCACCGGCTTATCGCCTGCAATATGGGTCAGCATCTGCGCCATAAAGCGGCCGCCGAAGTCTTTAAACGCCAGGGTCGGACCGTGGAACAGCTCCAGGCAGCCAACGTCTTCCTGCACCTTGTTCACCGGCGCCGGGAAGGTAAATGCCGTCGCAATGCGCGCAGCGAGCTCATCCTGTGGGATCTCATCGCCGATAAACGCGGAGAGTATTTTCGCGCTGCGGGTGACGAAATCCTGCGTTAACAGGTCATCAATGTCGGTCAGGTTGAATTCCGGCAGATCGTGCGGGAAAAACAGCCCCTGTTGCTTGCCAAGGCCTTGCGTAACGGCCTGCGCGAAGCTGACCTGTTCATTGTGATCTTTTAAGTTATAGAGTTTCATCGGTTATCCCACGACTCGTGCGCCGGCTGTATCCAGACGGCAAATATGAACAAAACCTTCTTGATTTTGCAGGTAATTCTGGCCAAGCCAATCGGCCACTCGCTGTGCGGTATCGGGTTTATCACACAGCGCAAACAGCGTTGGGCCGGAACCGGAGATCCCGCAGGCAACGGCGCCAATGCCCGCCACCGCCTGACGCGCCTCGCTGAAGCCCGGCAGCAGTTTGGTACGGTATGGCTCGGCAATCACGTCTTTCATCAGTTTCGCAGCCAACTGGGGCTGGCGTGAGTAGCAGGCGTGAATAAACCCAGCCAGATGGCGGCCATGCGCGATGCAGTCCTGACGGCGATACTGCGCAGGCAGAATCGCGCGCGCCTCCGCCGTTGAGACCTTGATCCCCGGATAGGCCAGCACCCACAGCCACTCATCAAAACAAGGAACCTGCTGGCTGATAATCCCGTTCTCTTCGATCATCAGCTGCATGCCGCCCAGATAGCACGGCGCAACGTTATCGTAGTGCACGCTGCCGGAGATGCGCCCTTCCAGCTCGCCCATCAGGGCCAGCATGCGGGTTTCGTCCAGCGGCTTACCGCAGTGTTCATTCATCGCTACCAGCGCAGCGACAACGGAACAGGCGCTGGAGCCCAGCCCTGAACCAATCGGCATATTTTTTTCCAGCGTCATCGCCACCGGGATTTCTTTGCCTATTTCCTGGCAGAAGCGCTCCCAGCATTGATAAACAATATTTTCCTGGGCCACGCTCGGCAGTTTATCCGCAAAGCGCCCCACATTTTGCAGGCTGAAACGGTCTGCCGCTTCAACCGAGACGTTATCGCCCAGCAGGCTGCCGTCAACCGGCGTGACGGCGGCACCCAGTACATCAAACCCGACGCTCATATTGGCACTGGAAGCCGGGGCATACACCTTAACCATTTTAAACTCCTAACTTCCATGACAATGTGCGCAGCAAATCGGCAAACACCCCTGCCGCCGTCACGTCGTTGCCTGCGCCATAGCCGCGCAGCACCAGCGGCAGCGGCTGGTAGTAGTGGCTGTAGAACGCCAGCGCGTTCTCGCCGTTTTTTACTTTGAACAGCGGATCGTTGCCGTCAACGGCGGCAATTTTCACCCGGCAGACGCCGTCTTCCTCGATGTTGCCCACGTAGCGCAGCACTTTGCCTTCATCACGCGCTTTAGCGACGCGCGCGGAAAATTCATCATCCAGCTGCGGCAGACGCGCCATAAAGCTGTCGGTATCGCCCGAGGCGTCGAAGCTCGACGGCAGCACCGATTCGACCACGATATCACTCAACTCAAGGCTGCGCCCGGTTTCTCGCGCCAGAATGAGCAGCTTACGCGCCACGTCCATACCGGACAGATCGTCACGCGGGTCCGGCTCGGTATAGCCCAGCTCGCGCGCGACGGCGGTCGCCGCGGACAGGCTCATGCCTTCATCAAGCTTGCCGAAAATAAACGACAGCGAGCCAGAAAGAATGCCGGAGAAATGCTGCAGCTCATCGCCCGCATTCAGCAGATTTTGCAGGTTCTCAATCACCGGCAGACCTGCGCCGACGTTAGTGTCGTAGAGGAATTTACGCCGCGATTGCCCTGCCGCATGACGCAGCTGATGGTAGTAATCCATCGACGATGTATTGGCCTTTTTGTTCGGCGTCACCACGTGGAACCCTTCGCGCAGGAAGTCGGCGTACTGATCGGCTACCGCCTGGCTGGAGGTGCAGTCAACGATCACCGGATTCAGCAGGTGATACTCTTTCACCAGGCGAATCAAGCGGCCCAGGTTGAACGGCTCTTTGGCTTCCGAAAGCTCCGACTGCCAGTTCTCAAGATTCAGCCCGTGCACGTTGGTCAGCAGCGCGCGCGAGTTGGCAACGCCGCAGACGCGCAGGTCAATGTGCTTCTTCTTCAGCCACGCCTGCTGACGTTTGATCTGCTCAAGCAGCGCACCGCCTACCCCGCCAACGCCCACCAGGAACACTTCAATGACCTGATCGGTGTTAAACAGCATCTGGTGCGTCACGCGCACGCCGGTCGTGGCGTCGTCGTTGTTCACCACTACGGAGATAGAACGCTCGGAAGATCCCTGAGCAATGGCCACAATGTTGATATTGGCGCGGGCAAGTGCCGCGAAAAACTTCGCTGAGATACCGCGCAGCGTGCGCATGCCGTCGCCAACAACGGAGATAATGGCCAGACGCTCCATAATAGACAGCGGCTCCAGCAGCTCTTCTTTCAGCTCCAGATAGAACTCATCCTCCATAGCCTTGCGCGCACGCGCGCAGTCGCTTTGCGGCACGCAGAAGCTGATGCTGTATTCGGAAGAGGACTGGGTAATCAATACCACCGAAATGCCCGCGCGGGACATGGTGGCAAACACGCGCGCCGCCATGCCGACCATGCCTTTCATGCCCGGGCCAGAGACGTTGAACATCGCCATGTTGTTGAGGTTAGAGATACCCTTCACCGGCAGCGAGTCATCGTCGCTGCTGGTGCCGATGAGCGTGCCCGGCGCCTGCGGGTTACCAGTATTTTTGATCAGGCAAGGAATCTGGAACTGAGCGATAGGGGCAATGGTACGCGGGTGAAGGACTTTCGCACCAAAGTAGGAAAGCTCCATTGCTTCCTGATAGGACATGCTTTTCAGCAGCACCGCATCCGGCACCTGGCGCGGGTCGCAGGTGTAGACGCCGTCGACATCGGTCCAGATTTCACAACAGTCTGCACGTAGACAGGCAGCCAGCACGGCGGCAGAGTAGTCAGAACCGTTACGCCCCAACACCACCAGCTCGCCTTTTTCATTGCCGGCGGTAAAGCCCGCCATCAGCACCATGTGATCCGCCGGGATCTGGCTGGCCGCAATGCGACGAGTTGATTCAGCAATATCGACTGTAGATTCAAGGTAATGGCCAACGGCCAGCAGTTTCTCAACCGGGTTAATCACCGTGACCTTGTGGCCACGTGCGCTCAGCAGCCCCGCCATGATGGCGATAGACAGCTTCTCGCCGCGGCAGATCAGGCCCGCGTTGACGCTGTCAGGGCACTGCCCGAGCAGGCTGATACCGTGGAGAATATGTTTGATCTGGGCAAATTCGAGCTCAACGGCCGCCTTCAGTTCCGCCAGCGGGAATCCCGGCTGAGCGGTAGCAAGCCCTTGAAGAAGTTCAGCAAAGATACGTTCGGCGTCGGCGATATTGGTCAGCGCGTCCTGGCCGCCAATGGTTTTTTCAATCATCGCCACCAGATGGTTGGTGATTTTTGCCGGGGCAGAGAGCACGGTTGCTACCTGCCCCTGCCTGGCGTTACTTTCCAGAATGTCGGCAACACGCAGAAACCGTTCCGCATTTGCCACTGATGTACCGCCGAACTTCAAGACTCGCATGGTTTTTACCCCTTGATCTTCAGTCGAAAAAAAAGCCCGCACTGTTTAGGTGCGGGCTTTTTTCTGTGTTTCCTGTACGCGTCAGCCCGCACCGTTACCTGTGGTAATAGTGGTGGTGGTAATGGTCATAATGCTGCTGATGCGAATCATGGATGTTGTGTGCTCTGTTATTTAGCTGTCTGTGCTATACCTATATTGGTTAAAGTATCTGGCCATCTAAGTCAATGTATTTTTAACTTCGTCACGTTTCGCAACCACTTCACATACGCCCATACAGCCCGCAACAAACCACCAATATAGCCATAAGACAGATACATTACCGGGTAATAACACCATAAAGAAATCAAATGACAGAACTTTACTCTGGAATATTTTTTTCAATATCATGCAGTAATCTGTGCAACATTGCCGTATCACGTTGCTCGAGTAAGCCAATACGTTGTTGCAGCCAGTCGGCCAGTTTTACATCTCCAGCCACCTCGAGTCGTTCAAGCAAACGCGTGATACGCGCTCTTAACGCAATCAGCTGATTTTCGTCACTCTCCGTGACTACCGGGTTTGCCGTTTGTAACAGTGACGAGAGCTGATAACAATAAACCATCACCGCCTGCCCGAGATTCAATGAAGGATAATCAGCCACCATCGGTACGCCGGTTAACACATCGGCTAACGCCAGCTCATCGTTGGTGAGCCCGGAATCTTCACGACCAAACACCAGCGCCGCATGGCCCATCCACTGCGCTTTTTCCGCCAGCATCGGCACCAGCTCCTGCGGCGTCGCGTAGTAGTGAAAGCGTGCGCGGCTGCGCGCCGTCGTGGCAACGGTGAAGTCCACATCGTGAAGCGCCTCTGCCAGCGTGGGATAGCAGGTAATGCCTTCGAGGATGTCAGAAGAGCCGTGAGCGACCCACCCGGCCGCCGGTTCCAGATGGGCAACGCTATCGACAATACGTAGGTCGTTAAATCCCATCGTTTTCATGGCCCGGGCGGCGGCGCCGATATTTTCGGCCCTTGCTGGCGAAACCAGCACAATAGATAAGCGCATTTAAAGTTCTCTTAATTTGCTGTCTTCAGGCAATAATGTGATGTACTTCAACATATTGCGCAGCGCGAATTTACAAAAATGCAACAAAAATCACTGAAATGATGTTTCACAATACATAAAAGACGCTAAACTATTTACGGCAATATATGGCGTATTTTATGTTAACAGATAGCAGATATCTTACTGTTTATATGAACTATTTC
The DNA here is from genome assembly GCF_036759865.1 of Kluyvera genomosp. 2. NCBI lineage: Bacteria > Pseudomonadati > Pseudomonadota > Gammaproteobacteria > Enterobacterales > Enterobacteriaceae > Kluyvera > Kluyvera genomosp. 2. The sequence goes on along the minus strand of NZ_JAPKIA010000017.1, from coordinate 94,245 downwards.
CATTCGCGCTGAACGATAGTAATTGGATTCACCACATTTATCAGTTAACCTGTGCAACTACTTGAGTTGTGGAAAAAATGTGATAGGCGTTATCATTCCGGAGTGATGATTTCACCAAACTGTTAACGTGCTACAATTGAACTTGATATATGTCAACGAAGCGTAGGTTTATTGGCGGTCTGGTGCCTCTTTACCTGTTATGTTGCTGTTAAAATGGTTAGGATGACAACCGTTTTTGACACTGTCGGGTCCAGAGGGAAGAGTACCCACGACCAAGCTAATGATGTTGTTGACGTTGATGGAAAGTGCATCAAGAACGCAATTACGTACTTTAGTCATGTTACGCCGATCATGTTAATTTTCGACATGCATCAGGCAGGTCAGGGACTATTGGTACTTCCTGTTTCGATTTAGTTGGCAATTTAGGTAGCAAACATGCAGACCCCGCACATTCTTATCGTTGAAGACGAGTTGGTAACACGCAACACGTTAAAAAGTATTTTCGAAGCAGAAGGCTACGATGTTTTCGAAGCGACCGATGGCGCGGAAATGCATCAGATCCTGTCTGAAAATGATATCAACCTGGTAATCATGGATATCAACCTGCCAGGGAAAAATGGCCTGCTGCTGGCGCGCGAACTGCGTGAGCAAGCGAACGTTGCCCTGATGTTCCTGACCGGCCGCGACAATGAAGTCGACAAAATCCTCGGTCTGGAAATTGGCGCAGATGATTACATCACCAAGCCGTTCAACCCGCGTGAACTGACCATCCGTGCGCGCAACCTGCTGTCCCGTACCATGAACCTGGGTACCGTCAGCGAAGAACGCCGTAGCGTAGAAAGCTACAAGTTCAACGGCTGGGAGCTGGACATCAACAGCCGCTCTCTGGTGAGCCCGAACGGCGAGCAGTACAAGCTGCCGCGCAGTGAATTCCGCGCGATGCTGCACTTCTGTGAGAACCCGGGCAAGATTCAGTCTCGTGCTGAACTGCTGAAGAAAATGACCGGCCGTGAGCTGAAGCCGCACGACCGTACGGTTGACGTGACCATTCGTCGCATCCGTAAGCATTTTGAGTCTACGCCGGATACGCCGGAAATCATCGCCACCATTCACGGCGAAGGTTACCGCTTCTGCGGCGAGCTGCAGGAATAAAAAAACAAAACGGCGCGTTAAGCGCCGTTTTTATTTGCCTTAATCCTATCCTACTTCGCTTCGACGCCCCACGGCATAATAGGTACCGCGCTGATCGCATTCTTTGGCGAACCGTCAACGACTTTGTCTGAATAGGCTAAGTAGGCCAGCACGTTACGTTTCTTATCGTAGAACCGCACAACCTGTAGTGATTTAAACACCAGCGATGTGCGCTTTTTAAAGACCACGTCACCGTCCGCTTTGCCATTCTTAATTTTGTCGCTGAGGGTAACCGGTCCAATCTGCTGGCAGGAAATCGCCGCATCTGAGGTATCTTCAGCCAGCCCCAGCCCCCCTTTAATACCGCCAGTCTTCGCTCGGCTCACGTAGCAGGTGACATTCTGCACGTCCGGATCGTCAAACGCTTCTACCACGATTTTATGATCGGGCCCGAACATTTTGAAAACCGTATCAACAGAACCAATCTGCTCCGCGTGGGCCGCCAGGCTGGAGACGCTGAGCAACAGGCCAGCCATTAATTTCTTGTATTTCATATTGTTACCATTTCCGTCGATTGAGTCGGGTGATTATTCAATATCTAATTAGAAAATGTTTAAAGATCACAGCTTTACAAAAAATAGGGCAATATCGAGTGTTAAAACGCATTTATGCATAAAAAAAACACCGAATGCTAAAACAGCAAAAGATGCTATTATCCGCTACTTTGGTAACAGGCACATAAGATTTTAAGGATGAGGGCATTTTATGGATCAAGCTGGAATTATTCGCGATCTCCTCGTTTGGCTGGAAGGCCATTTGGATCAGCCTCTATCGCTGGATAATGTGGCGGCAAAAGCGGGTTATTCTAAATGGCATCTGCAGCGTATGTTCAAAGATGTCACCGGCCATGCCATCGGTGCCTATATCCGCGCCCGCCGTCTGTCTAAATCTGCTGTTGCACTGCGCCTGACCGCTCGCCCGATCCTTGATATCGCGCTGCAGTATCGTTTTGACTCTCAGCAGACCTTTACACGGGCGTTCAAAAAGCAGTTTACGCTGACGCCGGCGCTGTATCGTCGTTCGCCGGACTGGAGCTCCTTTGGCATGCGGCCGCCTCTGCGCCTGGGCGAGTTTACGATGCCAAAATACGAGTTTATTACACTGCCAACTACCCATCTGCTGGGCGTAACCCAGAGCTATACCTGCAAGCTGGAAGAGATCTCCGATTTCCGCCAGCAGATGCGCGTCCAGTTCTGGACCGATTTCCTCGCCAACTCGCCGTCCATCCCGCCGATTCTGTACGGGCTGCACGAGCCTCGCCCTAGCCTGGAGAAAGACGACGAGCAGGAAGTGTTCTATACCACCGCGCTGACGCCAGAGATGGCCAACGGCCACGTGGACGACGTGCATCCGGTTACCCTTGAAGGCGGCGAATACGTGATGTTTACCTACGAAGGATTGGGAACCGGGGTGCAGGAGTTTATTCTGACGCTGTACGGTACCTGTATGCCAATGCTTAACCTGACGCGTCGTAAAGGTCAGGACATCGAACGCTTCTTCCCGCAGGACGAAGCGCGGAATCAGGAGCCGCCGATTATGCTGCGCTGCGAGTACCTGATTCCAATTCGTCGTTAACGCTGTAGCTCATCCAACGCAGGGGTATCGAGATGTGAGATATCCCCTGCCGTTTCAACCACCCATCCCGGCGCCAACCACAGGCTTTCCTGATAATCCACCCGCGAGATAGAGCAGTTACGCAGACGCAAGCGGCGCTCCGCGTGCGCAGGCAGCCCCAGAATAGTGCTCACCAGACAGCCTAGCGCGATACCGTGGCTCACCAGCAGCGGGCGACTGCCGGTTGGCAGATCGAGACAGGCGGCCAGCGCCGCATGCATACGCTCGCTCAGCTCCTGCATAGATTCGCCCTGCGGAATACGCCCGTCCGGCGTGCCGTTAACCACCTGACGACGCCACAGCTCTTCCTCCGCGGTTAATGAATCGAGGTGGCGCTGCTCCAGCACCCCCATATCTAACTCGCGCAGGCGCGCATCCAGCGTGACACCACAGCCGCAGGCATCGGCAATGATCTCAGCGGTACGGCGCGTACGGCCCAGATCGCTGGCAATGACGTGGGTGATGCCGTAGGTGCGCACGCGCTCGCCTACCTGCATCGCCTGCTGCTCCCCTTTCTCCGTCAGGGGGCTATCGGACTGACCCTGAATACGCCGCTCGGCGTTCCAGTGGGTTTCGCCATGGCGAACAAGATATACCTGTAACATGTTTTTTATCCGTTATACTGCGATGACATTTTTTTATCTGAGTTGTGTAGATTATGCATCAAGTTGTCTCCGCTACCACCAATCCTGCCAAAATTCAGGCAATTCTTGCGGCATTTGACCAGATTTTTGGCGAAGGATCCTGCCAGGTCGATGCGATCTCCGTTGATACCGGCGTCCCGGAACAGCCGTTCGGCAGCGAACAAACGCGCGCAGGCGCACGTAACCGGGTCGCTAACGCGCGAGCAGCACGTCCGGACGCTGATTTTTGGGTGGCCATTGAAGCCGGAATTGATGAAGGCGCCACCTTTAGTTGGGTGGTTATTGAGAGCAGAGACCAACGCGGCGAGGCGCGTTCCGCCACCTTGCCTTTGCCGGAGACAATCCTCGAGCAGGTGCGCGCGGGGGAAGCGCTGGGGCCGGTGATGTCGAAGTACACCGGCATCGATAAGATTGGCAATAAAGAAGGCGCTATCGGCGTTTTCACCGCCGGCGTATTAACCCGCAGCAGCGTTTACCATCAGGCGGTGGTGCTGGCGCTTAGCCCGTTCCATAACGACCTGTATCACCGATAGATACTGATATCAGGCAAGCCATTGCGCACTGCCGGATGGCGGCTTCGCCTTATCCGGCCGACAACTGCAGGTAGGCCTGATAAGCGTAGCGCCATCAGGCAAGCCATCGCACACTACCAGATGACGGGCTTAGGTTTTAGGTAGGGTTTGTTCCAGCCACTGGCGCAGCTCTACTGGCGCCGATTTCAGGCTGTTCGATCCACGAGTGATCGTCGCGATCCCCGCGCCCAGCTCGTTTTTCAGCTCACGCTGGCTCATTTCGCCGCGCAGCAGTTCTTCGATAATACGCACGCGAGTACCCAATGCTTCGCGCTCGTCCGGGGTCATGATTAAATTAAGCAGCGGCTGTGCAAGATCGTCGGTATATGCCAGACGCAGAAGCTCCACAAAGCGAAGCCACTCCTGGTTACGCTGCTCAGCCATCGTCGCTGAATAAGGGGATTGTTGGGTCATGTCAGGCCACCATGTTATGCATGTACTCTTAAACGAGTACAAGCATAACACAGGTCTTACCTATCAGTAACGTCGTTGCCACTCATTACTGCTGAGCACATCCTCTTTCTGGCCCATAAAGTGACGGTAATAGGCATCGTAGGCCAGCACGTTCTTCACGTAGCCGCGCGTTTCAGAGAACGGAATGCTCTCGATAAACGCGACCGCATCGATGCGCCCGGCGCTGTTGCCAAGCCAGGTGCGCACGCGACCCGGCCCGGCGTTATACGCCGCAGAAGCAAAAATACGGTTATTTTCAAACTGCTGGTAAACGTATTGCAGGTAGCTGGTGCCAATATTGATATTGGTTTCCGGATCGAGCAGCTGCGCAGGATTGCTGTAGCCCGGCAGATTAAACATTTTAACCGTATGGGTCGCAGTGCCCGGCATAATCTGCATCAGCCCGCTGGCACCTACCGGTGATTTCACCTTCGGGTTCCACGCGCTTTCCTGACGTGCAATCGCCATCGCGTAGCTTTGTGGCACGTCTTTACCTGCGGTGTAACGCACGAACAGGTCGTTATAGGCCAGCGGGAAACGTTCCTGCAAATTGTCCCACAGCTTACCGGCGATGGTTGCCTGTACGCTAAGATCCCACCATTGGCGATCGAAAGCATAGCGAGCCAGCTGCGCCTGCTCGGTTTGATTACGGCTGCTCACCAGGTTTGCCCACTCGCTACGCGCAGTGTTGTCCTGATTCCAGTACATCAGTTCGCGCACGCGCGCCATTTCTGCGCCGTCGGTCAGCGTTGCGGAGATAGCCCCCGGCGCTTTATCGATACGCAGCATATAAGGCTCGCCCAAACGCTGCGCCGCCACCATCGGGTAGAACCCGCGCTGCTGCATCAGCGACAGCAAAATGCCGCGCGCTTCGTCATCGCGCCCTCGCTCCATCAACAAATCGGCCTGCCAGTAGCGCCACTCGTCTTTCTCTTTGGCCTCCATCGGCAACCGTGCCAGCCAGGTGTTCAGCCCGGTACGGTCGCCGGTACCCAGAGCCATACGCACGCGGCGTTCAATGAGCGAGGTCGACTGCGAACGCATAATGGCGTCATCCCGCCAGCGCGCCTGTTCATCGGTCACGTCAGTGCCCATCAGCCGCCAGGCGACAATATCGCGCAGCTCCTGAGTTTGTTCTTCATTCAACTGCTGCGCCTGCACCAGCGTGGGAATCATCAGCCGTGCGTTTTCCACATCCTGGCGGGCAACGCTGCTAAACGCGACCGCCGCCAACTGACGGGTAAAGTCAGTCGCCCCGGTGGTACGGGCAAAAGTCAGCACGTTGTTGGGATTGTTATTCAGATCGGTAATAGCGCTGGCGATCGTTTGATATTCGGCCGGCATTTGCCCGGCCAGCACGTTCACCAGCCCCGTATTGCCAGCCTTCATCGCCAGACGAATGCGCTCCAGGTAAGCCAGCGGATCCTGAGTACCGGACGCGCGCCAGGCGCTAAACAGCGGATCGCAGGCATTGGGCCGACTTTGACCGGTAAGCCACAGGCTTTTTGCCCCCTCCCAGGCGCCCTGGGTATCGCCCACGTTATATTTGGCATAGTAATAGTTACACTGCGCCTCCGCAGTGCCGGGCTTATCGGGGCTAAACGCCAGCAGCCCGCGCCAGTCCTGGCGCCGGGCGAGCTCATTCACGAAGCGATTTTTTAACGTTCTGGCAGGCGGCAGCGTCGGGTTCGCCTGCACAAACTGGGTGACAGACAGCGCGGGCGTGTTCATCAGATCGCCGGAAAGCTGGCGGTATTCCAGGTACGGGTACAGCGGGTAGTCGCGCAGGGTCGGCATGAGCTGCGCCACCACCTCCATCTGGCCGTTGTCCCAGGCCTGTTTGATTTGCGCATAGCGGCTGCGCTGCTGGTCCAGCGAATCGGCGCGGGCAACGCTACTGACGGTCAGCAGGCAGATACCTGCTGCCAGCAGATGCCACGTAAATTGTTGGGCTTTTTGCACAAGCTCTTCCTCGTTGTCACGTTACGTCGGTGCAGCATCATGCCGCGTAATAAATTGATGCTAACGACTGATCGCGCAATGCGCCACGCCGTGAACACTTTTTTACGTTTTATCTGCGATGTCGCGCAGCTGAATTTGCCTGCTGGGATTGGACGGTGAAAACAGCTACACTTCGCCTTTGAAAAAACTCTATTCATCACGATAAAGAGGCGAAGTCCAACGTGGCTCAATTCGTTTATACCATGCATCGTGTCGGCAAAGTGGTTCCGCCGAAACGTCATATTCTTAAAAACATCTCGCTGAGCTTCTTCCCTGGCGCAAAAATCGGTGTTCTGGGTCTGAACGGCGCCGGTAAATCTACCCTACTGCGCATCATGGCCGGTATTGATACCGATATTGAAGGTGAAGCGCGCCCGCAGCCGGGCCTTAAAATTGGCTACCTGCCGCAGGAGCCGCAGCTGAATCCTGAACATACCGTTCGTGAATCCGTTGAAGAAGCCGTTGCCGAAGTGGTTAACGCGCTGAAAGGCCTGGACGAAGTGTACGCCAAGTACGCTGAACCGGACGCCGACTTCGACAAGCTGGCTGCCCAGCAGGGTAAGTTCGAAGAAATTATCCAGGCGCACGACGGCCACAACCTGAACGTGCAGCTTGAGCGCGCCGCTGATGCGCTGCGTCTGCCGGACTGGGACGCTAAAATCGAAAAACTCTCCGGTGGTGAACGCCGCCGCGTCGCGCTGTGCCGTCTGCTGCTGGAAAAACCAGACATGCTGCTGCTCGACGAACCCACTAACCACCTGGATGCGGAATCCGTCGCATGGCTGGAACGCTTCCTGCACGACTTCGAAGGCACCGTTGTGGCGATTACCCACGACCGTTACTTCCTCGATAACGTTGCCGGTTGGATCCTCGAACTTGACCGCGGTGAAGGTATTCCGTGGGAAGGTAACTACTCCTCCTGGCTGGAGCAGAAAGATCAGCGTCTGGCTCAGGAAGCCTCTCAGGAAGCGGCTCGCCGTAAATCCATCGAGAAAGAGCTGGAGTGGGTTCGTCAGGGCGCGAAAGGCCGTCAGTCTAAAGGCAAAGCACGTCTGGCGCGTTTTGAAGAGCTCAACAACGTTGAGTATCAGAAACGTAACGAAACCAACGAACTGTTCATTCCACCTGGCGCACGTCTGGGCGACAAAGTTGTGGAAGTCAGCAACCTGCGTAAGTCCTATGGCGACCGCGTGCTGATCGACGACCTGAGCTTCTCCGTGCCGAAAGGCGCGATTGTCGGGATCATCGGCCCGAACGGCGCGGGTAAATCGACCCTGTTCCGCATGATGTCTGGCCAGGAACAGCCTGACAGCGGCTCAATCACCCTGGGTGAAACCGTGAAGCTGGCTTCGGTTGACCAGTTCCGCGATGCGATGGATAACAGCAAAACCGTGTGGGAAGAAGTGTCCGGCGGGCTGGATATCATGAAGATCGGCAACACCGAGATGCCAAGCCGCGCCTACGTTGGCCGCTTTAACTTTAAAGGCGTCGACCAGGGCAAACGCGTTGGCGAGCTGTCCGGCGGTGAGCGCGGTCGTCTGCACCTGGCGAAGCTGCTGCAGGTGGGCGGCAACGTCCTGCTGCTCGATGAACCGACCAACGACCTGGATATCGAAACCCTGCGCGCGCTGGAAAACGCCCTGCTGGAGTTCCCGGGCTGCGCAATGGTTATCTCGCACGACCGTTGGTTCCTCGACCGTATCGCGACCCACATTCTGGACTATCAGGATGAAGGTAAAGTGGAGTTCTTTGAAGGTAACTTCACCGAATACGAAGAGTACAAGAAACGCACGCTGGGCGCGGATGCGCTGGAGCCGAAGCGTATTAAGTACAAGCGTATTGCGAAGTAAGAACAACCACGGGAACGGGGGCAACCCTGTTCCCGTTTTATTACCTAAAGATAATCCCGGCATCAGAAATGGTGTTTGCGGCTGTATAGACGCCGCCAATTGATTGAGCAGCAGAAATTATTCCCCCCCGAGAAATCACTATATTCGTTCTGGCATCCGTACCGGCAACCTGCTGTAAATCCGCTTTAATTGCAGAAACCTTCCCGCCATCGGTCACGTAGAGAGAATAATTATGGCTTCCGCGCACCATGGCATCATCCAGTGAAACATTCGCCCCATACTGCACCAGAACACCATAATTCCCAGCATTGTTAATGATGGAATGGGACAAGTCGGCGGTGCTGGCACGAGAAATCTGTACCGCCGTGCCCGATGACAGAGAGTGGTCTAATGTCATTCTTCGACCATTAAAATTAGCGCTTTCATCGACAAAAACAGCCACGCATTTGCCAATACCACCGGCCAGACTTGCATCAGTAGCCTGAATCTCAGCATTCGTCGTCGCGCGGCAAAGATTATCCGTACACGATCCGCCGACGGTACCGCTCTCCACAATCACTGACCCGGAGTAGTTGGCCCGGATGCAGTAGAGCGGCGTCGTGTCTGTATTGACCGCATGGCAACTCTGCGCTTCGATTTCCGTGTAACGTCTCGCAGAAATATTGGTTTCCGTGCAGTTATCCGCTATCACTTCCTCAGCCGCAATTTTGCTTCCTCGCTGGCCGGTAATACCAAATCGACAACCGCTACAGTTTCCGCGCGTCACATTCAGGAGACTGGATATGGAAGCATAAAAACCGTAGTTAAGCCCATTCTGCGCATCAGCCCCTTCCGCATTCATCGAGCCGCTCATTCGGGAGGCAAACCCCGCAGAACGAGAGTCACGTGCAACGGAACCCTGAGCGGAAAGCACGGCCCCCTCTGCCAGAAAACCGTTATGGCATCGGTTCGCTTCACTCGCATTTGCCGAACCGGTTGCCCCCGAGCGAGCGGAAACACCATCACCGGCACAGTGGTTCCATAGCGTGTTATCCGCACCAAACGAAGCGCCGGATAACGCTAATAATCCATCACCGAATGCATTAATGCATCCCGCCCTAGTGGAGAAGTTGACCGATGAACCGGCCCCATGAACCAGAAAAGCAACGGAAATATCCTTACTCCCTTCGACATACTCCATATCGAATAGCGCACTGATTAGCGGCAACCGCCCACCACGGCTTGCTGAAAATACGGGAAGATAGTTTTCAACACGGTTTTTTAAAGCACTGCGCATGATTTTTACCGTATGCTCAGAAAAAACTTCCATCCAGGATAAATCAATACCCGAGAGGATAACCTGCTCTCGCATAACAAAATCTTCCAGCAAAAAGATGCGTATAGTGACACCCGATGCCGCGTAGCCCGGATAATACTGCGAAAAGTAGGTGATAGCGTCATTCAGGCGAATAAAGTCTCCAGTTTCCCCGACCGTACAACTCAAAGCATTTGATTCATAGATAATATACTTTGTTAATTCATTTATTCCATTAATATTAGATATAAAAACCTCAATATTATGTATTGAATAGAATGCATTCAATAATACTTAATCCGTTTTTAAGAAAAAATAAAATCATTCACAAACAAACTAAATACTTTGTTTTTAACAAACGCAAAGCCATTCTCTCATTTTAAAAATAAACACCATCAATATCACATCAGTTAAGATAACCGAGTAATACATAATCACTATTGTGATACTTTAGTGACTGTGCTAAAAATGCCGCACAAAATCAGCCACCACAGTTATTCACTAAAATAATCCATGATAGGAACATCATAGGATACAGGTTGCCGTTAAAAAATATCACAAAGGAATGAGATGTTTTATCACACCAAACATCATAGGTTATATGAGTTAATCAAAAAGAATAAATGGAGCGGATAATTTCATCATTTAACCCCATTTTTATTCATCGAATTAATTCAACAAAAAAGCCAATAATCTATGAAAATAAATGATTTTTTATCTAGCCGTTTTATTGCCAGAAAAAAAAGGCTGGCTCGCTCGGTAATAAAAAAAATCCGACAAATCGATATTCAGCGCCATCTGTGGAAGGCCATTATCGCCGCCCCGATGTGCCTGTTGATTATCTATCTGGCGGTTTTCAGCCAGCCGCGCTACGTCAGTGAGTCTAAGGTCGCGGTTAAGCGGCCCAACGAACTCGACAGTTCCAACCTGAATTTCGGCCTGCTGCTGGGGGCCTCTAACCCGTCATCCGCCGAAGATTCGTTGTACCTGAAAGAGTACATTAACTCACCGGATATGCTGCAAACGCTGGATAAGAAACTCAATTTTCATCACGCGTTTAGCCAAAGCGGCTGGGATTTCTTGTTCCACCTCCCCGCCGATATCACCGCAGAGCGTTATCTGGATTACTACCGCTCGCGCCTGAGCGTAAATTACGATGAAAAAACCGGCCTGCTGTCTATTGAAACGCAGGGGTTTACCCCCGAATTCGCACAGGCATTTAACCAGGCGGTGCTGAAAGAGTCCGAGCGTTTTATTAACGAGCTATCGCACAAAATCTCGCGCGAGCAGATGCAGTTTGCCGAAGAGCAGCTGCAGGAAACAAAGGATCGTCTGAGCGCAAGCAAAACCCAGCTATTAGCCTACCAGAATAGCAACAATGTGCTCGCCCCGGCGGCGTCGGCGGAAGCGGCCACCACGTTGGTCAATACGCTAATCGCAAAGCGAATCGATATGGAAGCGGAGCTGCGTAATCTGCTGACCTATTTACGCGAAGATGCACCGCAGGTGGTCAGCACCAAAAATGCGATTAAGTCTTTACAGGCCCAGATTGACGTTGAGCAAAACAAAATCACCGCACCGGACGGTAAGAAACTGAATAGCATGGCCGCTGATTTTGAAGATCTGAAAACCACGGTGAAATTCGATAACGATCTGTATGCGCTGGCGTTACAGGCTATTGAAAAAACGCGTCTGGAAAGCGCGCGTAAATTAAAAACGCTGTCGGTGATTAGCTCACCGCAGCTGCCGCAAGAATCCAGATTTCCCAATGTACTGTATCTCTTAGCCAGTTGGTTATTGGTGTGTTGTCTGCTTTTTGGCACGGCCAAATTATTGATCGCCATTATTGAAGATCACAAAGACTAATTAACCGCCAATATAATTAACAGAGTCTATTATGAAATTAGTTAAAACGATTCTTGTATTGAGTATCCTGCAATCCTGCCAGGCGCTGGCGGTTGGGATTACCGCCGATCCGCAGCTGACGGGCGCGGCCGGGCTGCCTCAACTGCTGGCGGCCAAAGCACAAAGTACCGATAGCAGCGGCTTCGATAACACCCCAATTGCCCTGCCCGCACCGCCGTTGAGCCGTATGTTCGGCGCACAGCTCTTCAATGGCTCCACGGCAGACAGCGGCACCAGTATTGGTTTCAACCCGGGTTATATCATCGGCTTAGGCGACACTATTCAGATTCGCCTGTGGGGCGCATTTAATTTCGACGGCGCGCTGCCCGTTGACCCGAAAGGCAATATTTTCGTGCCCAACGTCGGTCCGCTGAAGGTGAACGGCGTCAGTAACGGTCAGCTCAATAGCCTGGTCACGGCAAAAATCAAAGAAGTCTATCAGTCGAATGTCAACGTCTATGCCTCGCTGCTTCAGGCACAGCCGGTGAAAGTGTTCGTCACCGGCTACGTCAGAAACCCGGGGCTTTACGGCGGCGTGGCCTCCGACTCGCTGCTCTCCTATCTAAGCAAGGCGGGTGGTGTCGACAGCGAGCGCGGCAGCTATGTCGATATCACCGTGAAGCGCGGTAAAAGCGTGCGCTCGCACATCAACCTGTACGACTTCCTGCTCAACGGCTCGCTGAATCTGTCACAGTTTGCCGATGGCGATACCATCGTGGTCGGCCCGCGCCAGTATACCTTTAGCGTCGAAGGCGACGTGTATAACAGCTATGACTTCGAGTTTCACGATAGCAGCATCCCGGTAAACGAAGCGCTGCAATGGTCGCGGCCCAAGCCGGGCGCAACGCACTTTACCATTATCCGCCAGCAGGGTGCGATGAAGCGGACCGAGTACTACCCGCTTAGCAGCGCCTCCGGAAAAATGCTGCAAGACGGCGATAAACTGATCGTCAGCTCTGACCGCTATGCCGGAACAATCCAGGTCCGTATTGAAGGTGCCCACTCCGGCGAACACGCGGTGGTACTGCCGTATGGCTCGACCATGAAGCAGGTGCTGGCGCAGATAAAAACTAACAGCATGTCACAGCTCAGCAGCATACAGCTCTACCGCCACTCGGTGGCCGTACGCCAGAAAGAGATGCTCAATACTTCGCTGCAGAAGCTGGAGGAAGCCTCGCTTTCATCGCAGTCAGCGACTCAGGAAGAGGCTCGGCTGCGCGTGCAGGAAGCGCAGCTCGTCAGCCGCTTCGTCGCCAAAGCGCGCAACGTGGTGCCTAAGGGCCAGGTAGTGCTTAACGAGAGCAACCTCGACAGCGTCATTCTGGAAGACGGCGACGTTATCACCATTCCGGAAAAAACCTCGCTGGTCATGATCCACGGTTCGGTGCTGTTCCCCAACGCAATCTCCTGGGATAAGAAGTTCGATGTCGATGACTACATTGAGAAGTGCGGCGGCCTGACGCAGAAATCGGGGCAGTCAAAAATTATCGTTATTCATCAGGATGGTTCCGCAGTCGATGCCGACGATGTCGATGACGTGAAGCCCGGCGACGAAATTATGGTCCTGCCGAAGTACGAAACGAAGAATCTGGAAGTGACGCGCGGTATCTCCACCATCCTTTACCAGATGGCGGTGGCGGCGAAGGTTATTTTGGATCTGTAACACATAGGGCGTGGCGGAGAGACTCCGCCACCGAAAGATCACCCATATGGAAGCCGTTCAGGATGATAGGCATCTACTCTTCAGGTATCTGGCAACTCCCGCATCTTCAGCGCTTTTTAGGCGAAGCATGCTGCAAACTGACCCCGCTATCTTCTCTCCCGGGCAACGTGGATGCCATTGCCGTTTGGGGCGAACGCCCTTCTGCCCTGCGCCCAATTGAACGGGCGCAAAAAGCCGGGTTGCCCGTACTGCGCCTGGAGGATGGTTTCACCCGCTCGTTAGAACTTGGGGTGAACGGCGCACCGCCGTTGGGCATCGTGGTGGACGATCTCGGTATCTATTACGACGCCCGTCGCCCCAGCCGTCTGGAAATACTGATCAAACAAGAAGCCGAAACCCCAACGTTGAAAAACGAAGCGCTGCGTGTCGCCGCGTTTATTGTTGAAAACGATCTTTCAAAGTACAACCATGCCCCGCGCTTCAAAGAAACGCATCATGCCAACGTGACGCTGGTTGTCGATCAAACCTACGGCGACGTCTCCGTTACGCTCGGTGGAGCAACCGAGCGCCAGTTTGCGGCGATGCTTTCCTGCGCGAAGAAGGAGCACCCGCACGGTGAGATTTGGGTGAAAACCCATCCGGATGTGCTGACGGGGAAAAAGAAAGGCTACTTTGAAACGCTGACCGCCGATCCCCGCATTCGGCTTATAACGAAAGATTTCAGCCCGCAGTCCCTACTGCGCCAGGTTTCGCACGTTTATACCGTGACCTCGCAGTACGGTATTGAAGCATTAATGGCGGGAAAGAAAGTGACCTGTTTCGGCCTGCCGTGGTATGCCGGTTGGGGGTTAACCGATGACCGTCATCCTCAATCACAGGACATTGCCGCCCGCCGTGGCAACGCACCGCTCAGCGCCCTGGTTGCCGCCGCGTGGCTGCAATACACCCGCTACGTTGATCCGCACACGGGTGAAGCTAGCACGCTACCCGATATGCTGGAGTACCTGCGCCTACAGCGTCAACATTTGCTGGCCCGTAGCGGCCAATTGTGGGCCCCCGGCATGACGCTGTGGAAGAGCAGTATCGTTCGACCCTTTCTAAAAACATCCGGCAACAGCGTGGATTTCTCACATAAGGGAAAAGAAGCCAGCGCCTGCGTCGTCTGGGGAATTAAGGGTGAGCAGCGCTGGCGGCAGAAGGCTTCCCAGTACGACATCCCGGTATGGCGGATGGAAGATGGCTTTCTCCGCTCTTCAGGGCTGGGCTCAGATTTGCAGCCACCGCTATCTCTGGTGCTGGACAAAACCGGCATTTACTACGATGCCAGTCGTCCCAGTGACCTTGAAAATTTGCTCATACATTCTGACCTGACGCCGGAACAGCAGCGGCGGGCAGAGTCTTTACGGCAGAAGCTTATCGCAAACAAACTGAGTAAATACAACCTTGGCGCCAGCTGGCAGATACCCGCCGGGGCCGCAGGTAAGCGTAGGCTGCTGGTGACGGGACAGGTGGAGAATGATGCCTCCATCGCGAGTGGAACCGCAACGATCAGAACAAACCTGTCGCTGCTGAGCACCGTACGAGCACGCCATCCCGATGCATTTATTATCTACAAGCCCCACCCGGACGTCCTGGTTGGCAACCGACCGGGCCATATTCCGGATGAGGAAATGCACCGCCTTGCCGACTGCGTCGCGCTGGACGCCGATATCATCGAATGTATTCAACAGGTTGATGAAGTGCACACCATGACTTCGCTATCAGGGTTTGAGGCCCTGATGCACGGCAAGGCTGTTTATTGTTACGGCATGCCCTTCTACGCAGGCTGGGGGCTAACCACCGACGAATACGCCTGCGAACGACGTCAGCGTTTACTGACCATTAGCGACTTGCTCTACCAAACGCTTATCGGCTACCCCACCTACATTCATCCGGAATCTAAACAGTGCATCTCACCGGAGATGGCCATGGACTGGCTGCTTGCACAAAAGCGGCAGGTGATGGGGGTAAAACGCGGCGCAGGTCAGTATTTGCAGCGGCAGGGTCGCAAGCTGCACATGCTGATGAAAACGATGAAGAACTAGCATCGAGAAGGATTCTCCATGAACAGTAATACGATTAATACGCTCCTCTCAGGAAAGCGCTACCTGCTTTTGCAGGGGCCAATGGGCCCGTTCTTCAACGATATGGCGGAATGGCTGGAGTCCCAGGGCCGCGAGGCTATGAATGTCGTCTTTAACGCCGGCGATCGTTTTTACTGCCGTACCAGGCAGTACTTAACGTACAAGCAAACGCCAGGAGAGTTTCCGCACTGGCTAAAAGAGACATGGCAAACCTATCCCTTCGATACCATCCTTTGTTTCGGTGACTGTCGCCACCTCCATCAGGCTGCAAAGCGCTGGGCACAAGCCAAAGGCGTGCGCTTCCTGGCATTCGAAGAGGGCTACCTACGGCCACACTTTATTACCCTGGAAAATGGGGGCGTAAACGCTTATTCATCCCTTCCCCGCGATCCTGAATTCTATCGCCAGCTCCCCGAGCAAGCAGAACTTGAGGTACACAGTTTGAAGCCCTCAACCAAGCTGCGTATCTGGCACGCCACATGGTATTACCTGGTCAGTTGGTATCATCGAGAGCAATTCCCCCAGTATCGCCATCACAAGGTGTTTTCACCCTGGTATGAAGGTAAATGCTGGATCCGTGCCGGCTGGAGAAAACAGTGGTATCGCTATAAAGAACGCCACGTGATGGGCATGCTAAAGAGCAAGCTGGATAAACGTTATTTTCTCGCCATTCTTCAGGTTTACAACGACAGCCAGATACGCAACCACAGTCCTTATAAGGATGTGCGTAACTACATCAACGACGTGATGTATTCGTTTTCGAAGAAGGCATCACCGATGGATTTTCTGGTGTTTAAGCACCATCCGATGGATCGTGGGCATCGACTATATGGGCCGTTGATTAAAAAGCTGAGCAAACAGTATGGCGTGAGTAGCCGGGTTATTTATGTTCACGATCTGCCAATGCCCAAAATGCTGACGCATGCGAAGGCGGTTATCACGATTAACAGCACGGCAGGAATTTCTGCGCTGATCCACAACAAACCGTTGAAAGTAATGGGGCAGGCGCTGTATGACATTAAAGGGCTGACGTACCAGGGGCATTTAAACCAGTTCTGGACGGGACATTTTAATCCTGATATGAAATTATTTAAGAAATTTAGCGTTTATTTGCGGGCTAATACGCAGATTAATGCGGTATTTTATGGAAGGAAGTCACCTGAAATGGTGCAGTATCAGGTGACTCACGAAGAGAAGGTTATGGAGGGGAAGTGGTTTTTGCAGTAAAGTACAAGCTGCATTTAAAATATTTAGTTGTTGATCCTCAACGTTATTACCTAAATCAATTTTTATTTATATGCTTTTTACTAAAATTTTTATAGTTGCCAACTATTGCAAATCGTTCTAACTTTATTTATATGTTCAAGCATATCACTGACAAGTCCAGCATAATCCTCACATGATTTGTTTTTGAATTCACTTTTTCAAATGCCAGTAAAAAAACGTTATAAATGTCCCTCAGAGTAATGAGTTTATTATTTATTATTACATGACTAACATTCTTCCCCCTAAACTCACGCAATAAAATCGATCTTGCAAGATAGTATAAAATGTAATGATCTTCATTTGAAATAAAATGTCTTAACTCCCACAAATGGATAGCCTGTGAAATAACCGAATCATTATTGAATTGTACCGCAGCGGCTCTAAACTTATAAATTGAAAAATCATGGGTGAATATCTTTGATTTACTAGAAACTAAACTTCGAGACCACGATGTACCAGTTTTAACTACCTTACCAGGGCTACCAGCAACAATAGAGAATGCGGGATATTTATCGGCTAGAAGGCTGCGAGCACCGGCTAAAGTATTAGAACCTATCTCTGTGCCCTTCAATACTAAAACATCCCTAGAAAGCCACACCTTATTTTTAATAACAACATCTTTCGATTGATTTATTCTTTCACCAGTGTCTTCTAAGAAGATAGAATGCATATCTGAACTATATATTCTCACATTAGCAAACAAACAATCATCTCCTATTGTTATAGATGTATTATCTGCCGCATGAATAAAAATAAGATCATTACAGATTAGCCCATAACCAATTATCACCTGGCAGTTTGGTCCAACTATTATCCTCCCGCTAATTTCGCTAAGACTATTAATAACTAACTTTGCCCCAGAGCATACGCTTATCTGGGCGGATGATAACTTAACCCCATAACCAATTTCAATATCAGGAATTTCATCTTCAAACTCAATCCATGATGAAACAAAAGAAACATTCTTGCCTATATTTATTATCGCCTCAGTTTGCGATGTTGAAATACGCTTCATAAAAATCACTCACCCATGTTAATTTTCTAATTTCTTAACGGCCGTTCTTTTCCAGTATTTGCTGGTAACAGGAATGCTATTTTTATCAGGCTTGTAAAATGGAGGGGTTATACTTAAGTGCGGGCGTTCCCATGCAACATTACGTTTTGTTACCTTGGCAGGAACACCAACAGCAATACAATTGTTAGGAATCCGGCTCTTTAATATACTACCATAACCTAGTATGCTGCCATTGCCGATCATTCCGCCAGATAAAATAGTTGTCCGAGCAGCAAGCCAAACATGCTCACCGACAACAATGTCTCGTGGTAGATTAATTCTCAATCCGGTTCTTACATTAAAAATAGGATGAGCATCATCGGCTCTTAATTCTACAGATGATGCTAACATACAATCCTCACCGATTAATACCGAAGAACCTTCAGCGGTGGTAATAATACAACTATTGGTACATGTGACTTTGTCATTTATTCTTACATTACAATCCTGTCCAATACGAATGTTTCCCACAAACTTGTTATTACCTATTTCACAGACACCATGATTACAGTCAAAAAGAATCATTGAATTATTTATTTGACTGTGCTCATCAACTATCAGTCTATTATTCTCCCCTGAAAATGTTATTTTTACACTATTTCTATGCTCACCATTATAGATTATAACATTTCCACGTTTATCTTCATATGCACCGAGTGTCACAATCATACTACCTCCATAATTCGAATAACAAAAAACCACCTCCCAGGGAGGTGGTTTAGGGATGAGAATAAAATCCTATCTATAAATCACGTATTCATAGACATCAACAATAATGCTTTTTGATTCTCACTAAGAGACTCAACATCTCCAAGAGTGAAGAGCAACTTTGTCTTTTCTGAATCAGTTAAATATCCCTTACTGATGTTAAGCATCATTTGTGCATTTTTAAAATTAACCCACCCATCCTCGGGTAAACATCCAGGATAATATTGGATAACACTTTTCCATCCGTCAACGACTTTACCCCAATCCCCCAAAATCTCAGATAGTTCTATCCACAGCAACCAACATTCCTTGCTAATACCGCTCTTATCTACAGACTGAAGAATATTTAATGATTTTTCCAAATTCCCTGTCATACGATAAGAATATGCATGCTCGTATAAAAAGGAAGGGTTTGGTTTTTTCATACTCTCGAATTGATAAATAGCAGAAAACCAGTCAGATAAGTAAAAATATGATACCGCGAAAATCTCTTTAATATCATCACAGAAATTCTCGATATTCTTGCTATCAATATGATCATTATAAATCAATGAGCTATTGTCATAACTAATAATTTCATGGTAAAGTTTTTTATTCAATAGCGCTACGAAGTACTTCTTAGCCACTGAAGAATTAACATCATAAGCCTTATAACACGAAAGTTTATCATATAAGGTATCATATCTTTTGCTTGCATAGATAATATCAAGAGTAAGTGAATTACACAAAGCAAGATCGACCTTCTGGCTTTGCACAGTTGAAAGTGCAACATCATACTCTTTATTATCAATTAGAGTTTTTATATACATAAAGAAATCACCAAGAGCCGCATCATTACTCTCAAAAC
The DNA here is from genome assembly GCF_036759865.1 of Kluyvera genomosp. 2. Lineage (NCBI taxonomy): Bacteria > Pseudomonadati > Pseudomonadota > Gammaproteobacteria > Enterobacterales > Enterobacteriaceae > Kluyvera > Kluyvera genomosp. 2. The sequence continues at coordinate 75,060 of NZ_JAPKIA010000017.1, read as the reverse complement.
CTACGGACGATGTCTTCCCTATTATCCATTGTGATATTTGATAATAATAAGGTTCAATCTGAGCATTCAAATGCTCGAAAACTTTAATTACTTTATCGTACTCACCAAGTATGAAATACATAAATGAAACGCTTAGCTTTTGTGTATCTGAACATAATATCATTTCTTGCAGAGATATTCTTTCAGAAACAGAAGCAAGTTCACAAATATTTCCATTTTTCAATAACAATTCAATATATTTAATACGAAGATCTAAAGATTTATCTTCATCAATAATATCATGCCAGATCTTTTCAACTTTCCCCCATTCTTCCTTTTCCTCATACCTTAAAGCATGCTGAATTTTATCGTCTAAAGATACCATCCTATTGTTATGTGGGATATCTAAATCACAAATAGCTGATAGTACCCGTTCACAACATTTTCCATCCCTAACATCAAAATTATCGTTTAGAATATTAAAACACTCTTTTTCCACAAGAGAAGAATCTAGAAGTAATTTATATAATAAATCAATCGTATCTTCAGTCGAGTCACAAATATAATTAACATTTTGTTCAAGAAGATTACTATTATCATCGATATAAATAACTGGTTTATTTTGAATCTTCATGTCAATGGAGAATTCATTACAATCAGTCAGTAGCACGTTTGCTTTTCTTATTAACTCCATGACATTTGATTTTTTCTCATTTAAAAAATCTACATTTTTAAATTTATCTACAATTTCACTTTCAGAGTAAGAATCAGAGTGAGAGTAAAAGACAGCTCTATAACCATGCTGTTCAATAAGATCATTAAATTTCTGGTTTGAAAAAACCGCTTCCCATTTAATATCTAATTTTGCGCCAGAATACTTCTGCTCCGATAGACTTGGCATGATAAGTATCATATTTTCTTTATAATCTTCTTCAGCAGACAAAGCATCAAATCTTGGCATACCAGTTAAAACAACTTCCTTTTCGGAATATTTATAAAGGCTATTGCCATTTATAATATGCTGATACTCACTCGGTGTAGAGGTAATGAGACAATCAATAGCATCCTTTTTATTTAGCGCTGCCGCTAATTTACTTTGATTAACTCCATTCTGTAAATATATAAAGTGTTTTCCCAAAAGCATTTTAGGCCCCAAGAAGTTGGTAACATAGCTTTCAGCCTGAGAGCTGATAACCTTGCTACACATTTTCAAAATATCCTTATGCTTATTGCAACCAAAAGCCAGCAAATTGAAACCTTCATCCTCTAAACGAGCCCAGTCCGGTGACTCTTGATTTAACACAAAAAAGATACTTTTAGCCGGGAGTTTTCCATTAACATAACGATAAAGGTATTCGGCATTATTACCTGCTCGCATTTCACTATCCATGAATACCCATATGTCATCATGCTCATTATTAAATGAATATGTTGGCGTCAAACTATCGAAATAATTATAGATTGTACTCCCTGAAACATCCCCTCTAAATTGTTTCCCGCCAATATTAATATTGATTGGGGTATCAATAAGCTCAACGTTAATTGATTCTTCTGGAGATAATTTATGCCACTCTCTTTTCTCAGTAACAAAATAACGACCAAGAAAATCGTGACAAATATTTTTAGTATATTGAGCGTAAGAATATTTATTTTCTACCTGGACAAAAAGAGGTTCATCATCATAAGAAAAGTATCTAAGCTGGACTAGATTTTTAATTCTATCAATAGATTCAATATAAACTATTTGTGATGGTAGAGAACTTTTTTTCATTGTTCCCAAAATTCCAACTTTGTGCAAGAACCAGTATCCGGGCTGTGAAAATTTCATAATCACAGCATCATCGATACGTTGAACAATAGCTGTAATTAATTCCCAGCACTTATCTACCTTAGTTCCAGTTAAATAATCAAGTTCAGTATTATTATCAATAAATCGTTTTAAATAATGGAATAAATGCTTAAGAATTGCATTCTGAAGTTCTACTGAAACATGCAAATCCCGATATCCAGCATGTTTTAATAGATATAAACATGAATGTTCAAGAAGTTCTGTGTAAAAACTTGCTGTTTCCCAGCACCGTGGTTCAAGAGATATTGAGTTCCACCATTTAGCAGCCATTTTCCAATCACTAGAATCTGTAATTTTAGTGAGTTGAAAAATCATACTATCAATAGACACATCAGGAATACGATCGCTATCGAGTTCCATGATGGCATTACAAACTCTCTCACAACACTTACCATCTCTATAAATAAATGTATCAGCTATAACACTCTGTATTTTATCATTAGCACCACAACCGTTTTCGAATAGCATTGACATCTGCAAGATGACCTCTCCGGCATTATTACACACCGGCCCAAACCCATCATCAAAATAATTAAAATATCCTTTCCTAACATCACCAACAGAATAACTTATACATTCATCATAATTCTCATGATAATATACTGTACATTTATTCTGTATCGCCATATCAAAAGTTGCAGATGAATGATCCGTAAGTAACAGCCGGGATGTACGTAAAACATCTCGATAGCCAATATCCAAAGGAGTTACAATTTCAATACAATCAGAATAACCGTGTAACGTATCAAGCACATATGAACTATTACGGATATAAATCTTTGCCTTATATCCATAAACATTTAGCATCGAAATAAACTGCTCAGAAGACAGCAATTCATTCCATTTTTTTAAACTATTGGTATTAAAAGAATCATCATTCACGTCGTACAATGAGGGTATAACCAGAAGGATATTGTCTGTAACGTATTCAGAGCCCAATAAATAATCGAATCGTGGTAACCCTGTTAAAACAACCTCTTTTGATGAGTATTTGTATTTACTCTTGTCACCAGTAATACTCCGGTATTCTTGAGGCGTTGCTGTTATAAAACGATCAATGTTATCCTTTGCATTAAGCAATGATGAAACATCATTAATGCTAACACCACTCTGTAAATAAACGAAGTGTCGTCCATATAACATCTTCGGACCAAGTAAATTAACTACATAGTTTTCAACTTGAGAGCTGATGACTTTAGAACAACTTTGTACTACTTCGTGATGTTTTGGGCTATCAAATGAAAGTAACCGGAACCCTTCTTTTTCTAGTCTCTGCCAATCCTGCGAATTTTGATCTAATGCAAAATAAATATTTATGTTTGGATAATTATGCATTACATAACGATAAAGATACTCTGCATTATCATCAGCATGATATCTTTGATCCATAAAAAGCCAAGTATCACAATAATCATTATTAACTTTATAGTCAGGAATCAACGTTCTGAAAAAGGTAATAATACTATCGCCGGTAACACCATCCTTAAATTGCTTCCCACCGAAAGATAATATTGTAGGCATCTCATCAATTTTGACAATCAGCCGTTCTTTTGACTTTATTGGTAACCACACTCTTTTTTCTAAAATGAAATCACGGTCGAGAATGTCATGCCGCATCAACTTCTCATAGACCGGCAACGAATACTTATCACCAACTTGGAATATTTCTGATTCATCACCGCGAATGAAATACCTTAACTGCACTAATCCTTTTATGCGGTCATAACTATCCACGTATACATACTGACAGTCAGGCCGCTTATTCTTAAACGCATTAAGAACGCCAATTTTATGTAAGAACCAACTTCCTTCACGAGAAAACTTAAGAATTGTTTTATCATCAATATAATTGAATATAGAATCAAGAAGATGGAAGAAATTATCTTTCTGATTCCTATCCATTCGCAATGGTAGATCTGATTTATCTAAAAACTTCTTAACATATAAGAAAACATGAAACAACACAGTAGCTTGGATATTGTCAGGGATATTACCATTGGCATCAGTGTTATCTTTTAATACTTGTAAGCAGCTATTATCCAAAAGCTCACTGTACCATTCATTTTTCAACCAAACGTCATCTCTTTGTGACAACGATTTCCACCAAAACTCTGCTGCTGCCCAGTTATCTTCACTAGTCATCAGTTGTGCTTGTTGAATTAATCTATCAGCAGAAATATCAGGCAATTCAGGGCTGTCCAATGCCACAATAGCATCAAATGTTCTTTCACAGCAGGCCCCATCTCGTAATGGGAATGTCCTGTCTATCCTGTTAGCAATCTCTACATCCAAAGCACATCCGTTTTTAAGGATCTCTTCTAAAGAAGATAAGACCTCATCTTCTGTATTACAGATTGGACCAAATCCATCTCGACGATGTTTAAAATAGCCTAGAGAAAAAGTATGCCTACCTGAATGCAAAACCTCATACTCATCAAATTGATAATACAAAGTTGGTTTATTTTGAACAGCCATATCAAATGCAACAGATGTATAATCAGTCAACAACATGGCCGAACGACAGAAAACATCCTGAATTCGTGTATCATTTGGCATCAGAACTTCTATATCATCGGAAACACGAAAATGCTCAATATAAGGTATTAAATTCGGATGAGGATAAATAACAATCTTATAGTTATATTTTTCAAGTACAGCTTTAAATTTATTTGAACCTAATAATGATACCCAGCAACGGGCAAACTCAGTTTCCAAAAATGCATCATTAATACTCCGACTATGCCCACCAAGATCTGACTTACCTACGATATCAGCACGCCATGTTGGCATAACTAGAATAACATTCTCCGGCTTATTGTTATTTTTTACCAAATAATCATGGCGAGGCAATCCAGTTAAAACAACTTCTTTCTCAGAATATTTATACTTGCTCCCATTACCAGCTATTGATTCATACTCTAAAGGAGATGAAGTAACAAAGCAGTCAATATTTTCTTTTTGATTTAACCATGCTGATAGATCATTATGGATAACTCCATGCTGAAGAAAAACAAAGTGCCTTCCCGCAAGCATTTTAGGCCCAAGTAAATTAACTACGCAATGGTCTGCATTGGAACTAATAACTTTTGAACAAGATTTCAATATCTCATGATGTTGGTCGCTTCCAAAATCCAGCAATTTAAAGCCTTCTAGTTCTAAACGTTGCCAGTCATGTGATTCTCTGTTTAATGCAAAATAAATGTTTCTTTCCGGGTGATTATGCATCACATAGCGATAGAGATGTTCAGCATTATCATCAGCTTGAAAATCACGATCCATAAATACCCAAGCATCGGAATGCTCGTTTTCAGCAACATAATTGGGCACTTGACCTTTGAAATAATTAGCAATATTTTGACCAGTTAACCCCTCTTTATGTTGCTTCCCTCCACAAGTTAATGCTACTTGTTTCTTATTAATTGTTATATTCAGTTTGTCTTTTGGATTTATTTTCACCCACAATCTGAACTCTCTTACAAAAGTTTCATTTACAAACTCATGTCTAATTTCCTTCTCATAGTTTGGAAGGATAAATGTGTTACCTGATTTAATCCTTATATCTGGTTTATCATAACTAAAAAATCTTAATTGTGTCAGCCCCTTAACTCTATCATAGCTATCTATATATACAATTTGGTTTGCTGGCTCTTGTTTTTTAAATGCCCCTAATAAGCCAACCTTATGGAAGAACCAGCAATCTGCAAGTGAAAATTCCATAATCGTTTTTGTATCTATAAAAGAAAATATCTCATTCACTAATTGTAAGAACTCATCCTTTTCAATATCAGACAAGAAATTCAATTTATGTGAATTATTAATTAATTTCTTGAAATACCATATAAGGTGATAAAGATTAGTAATTTGCACAGATTCTGGAACAAATCCTTTTTCTATCTTATACCTCCTTAATAAATCCAGACATCCCTTTTCCAAAACAACGTTATAAAGAGTAGGTTTTTCCCATGCTTTGTCGAGTGTGGATGAGCCATCACTTCTTTTTCTATAAAAATACTGTGCTGATTTTAAAAATGCTACTTTCTCATTGGACAGATGCAACAAATACATTGATACAAAATGGGCATCTTCAAAGTTTGGTTTGATATCCTCCCCAAATGTCACATTGTTATCAACGATAATATTACTTTTAAATATAGCGGAGTTGACTGATAACTGAATATCCTTTTTTAGATCGTTAGCATTAATTAGACGATCGCCTTTATTAAATCTATATTTTAATGGGTGAGTGTCTTTGAATTGTTCTAAGTCTTCAAAGTAAAATATAAAATTACATGACAAAAGACCTATTCCGTTATTTTTTTTGATATAATTTTCAGCTGATAAAAAATAATCAAGATCGATAAAGTCATCAGGATCTATAAATGTAACCCATTCAGTTTTAACAAATTGTAGTCCATGGTTGCGAGCCGATGCCTGCCCTCCATTTTCCTTTTTTACATATGTTATATTATTCGGATATTTTTTTTGCCAAGATTTTATTATTTGTGCTGAGTCATCAGGTGAACCATCATCAACTAAAACGAGTTGAATGTTATTTTTAAAATCTAAACGTTGATTAACAAGACTATCGAAATATTGATCAAGATATTTCCCAACATTATAGACAGCTGACACTACTGTAAACTTATTCTCACCAATAGTTTTCTTTGGCTTTAAAGCACTAATTTGTCGAGAGCGCTTTAAATTCATATCACTAAAGAAAAGTTTAGGATTCTTAACCAATTTCCGTATTTTTTTATTTAACATCTTATTTCCTATTGTCATAATAAAAATCTAACATCGATAGTAATGCCAACTGATAATCCTGCAATGCCGCTTTTGTCGTAGTAAAATCATTCGCGCAGAACGAATGAGGACCGCCCCCCTCATCTCTAATTCTTTTAAGTAAAAGATAATTCTTCTTAGCCGATTGGGATCGAACATTAAAATAGTGACAAATGTCTCTCTCTAATGTACCCATCCCTTTAGCATACGCTACCCATGGAACCATAAATGTTGCCATATTAAGATCATGGTTTGTTCTAAATTTATTTGCTAAAAATGCTTCAATTTCTTCAGAGTACGTATCCCAAACAAAATTAAAGATACTTTTTTTCAACGGTATATATGTATGAACTAATGGGGTGTCAATGTTCACCCCATAATCTCTACTAATCATTTTTTTGGAATTTAGTGATGCACATAGAGTCGGTGTTAAGACACCTTTTTCATGCATCTTAGACAAACTTTTTCTTGAAATAAATATTGATGCTAATCCATTTCCTTTGAAAAAGTGTCCAGGTGGGAGTTCTCTTGCTACAAAAACATCATCATTAAAATAGATAAAATTCTCGGCCAGGTTTGGGATGTTATGTAAATGAGCTTCAATAACATGAGAGTTAAACGTAGGAAGATATTTTGATGATATTATTTCTGAGTGGTCAATAAGTTGCACCTTTGGATACTCACTTAACCACACAGGCTTTTGGTTATCCGTTATCAAAAAAATAGTTCTTACCCATGGAAGATATTTCGCCACGCTTTTTATCGCATAATAGAGCTCATTATGATTCGTGAATCGAGCTTGATCCGTAGCATATTGGCCATGATTTCCAGTGCTCGTACGTATATAAGACTGATATTTTCTCTGCCATTCAGGATCTTTGTCATTAACCCAAGTGAAAACAACATCAATAGGGAAATCAATATTAATTTGACACTCCATTGCCAAATCATGTTGTATTAATATAGACTCTTCATCCTGAGGGCATTTTATCTCGTTATATATATCTGGATATTTTTTGTATAGATAATCTCGAAAAAAAACGCCCGGCGTTCTAATGAATTTTCTTAATTTCCTAGAGAAAGGCTCGCATTTATTGAACATCCGTTTATCCCATCATTGACGATGACTAAATCCTTTCATTTCGATTATATTCATCAATTGCTTCATCTACAGAATCATAATAAAAAACATTATTATCTCTTGCTAAAAACAATGCCGCATCACAATATTGTCTTAATGCATTAACACTATGCGATACCATTATGAAACTAGATTCTTTATGCCTCTGATTAAATATATCAAGACATTTTTGTTTAAATCGTGCATCACCGACGGAAGTCACTTCATCAACTAAATAATAGTCAAACTTAAATGCCATGCTGAGACCAAATCCCAGGCGAGATCTCATCCCAGAAGAATACGTCTTAATTGGCATGTCAAAATATTTCCCTAGCTCAGAGAAATCTTCAACAAACGTCATTTTATCTTTTAATTCAGATTTTTTGGCATACAACCTCGATACAAACTTTACATTCTCCCTTCCAGTTAAACTTCCCTGAAACCCTCCAGATAGACCTACTGGCCATGAGATTGTCTTTTCTGTTTTTATCTGCCCATAGTCAGGTCTATCTGCTCCACCTATCATTCGTAATAATGTTGATTTTCCTGCACCATTACGACCAATAAGTGCAATGCTTTGAGCGGAAGGTAGTTTGATTTTTAAATTCTTAAATACATAGTGACGCCCTGATGGTGTCGGATAACTTTTCGTTAGATTATCTATTTCAATCATGAAGTTAACATCGCCTCTTCACGTGCTGTGTACAGACATAGGCCTATCATCAATGACAGTAATGCGCTAAATGCCAGATATGATAAGCTTGTTGCTCCAGAGATATACCCAGGAACTACAGATTCCCTGCTTAACTCAATCACATGAACTATAGGATTCCATAATAAATACCCCCAGTAATCTTCAGGTACTGAATGCAGAGGAAACATGACACATGAGACAAAATAGAGTGGTTTTATTATTATGGGTAAAAACTTCTCAGTTTCCGGAAATGTTTTACTTACGACCATAAATATCAAGCCAATTCCACATGAAAATATAAAGAGAAGAAACCATATTAAAAACAATCTCACTACATTTGAAAATGTAAATTCCTCGCCAAATAGAGCCAAAGAAAACATCAAAAGGACAAAAACCAATGCATATACAAAAACTTCTAAAACTGCTCTAGAAATCAATGTATCTATAGGTTTTACAGGTCTGTAATTAAATAATCCCTGATTAGCTTCTATTGCTGATATTGATCTGTTTGTTATACTACTGAAAATAAAAAAAGGGATTATTCCATTAACTAAGAATACTGGAAAGGAAATATCAGGCATCGTTTTATGCATCACATAGCCAAACGCCCCCACCATCACCATCAAATGCGCCGCTGGCTCCAGCACCGCCCACAGATACCCAAGCCGATACTTCCCAAAGCGGGTTTTTATTTCCCTCATAAACAGCGCTTTGATAACCGCCTGTTGTACTTCTAAGCCACTTCTCGCCATACAACCTCTGTCCATAACTTTATTTTTGGCACGCTACCGCCCATGGCTCATAGCTACCAGCTCGCTAATCGAGAACGACTTATATCCTGGGGAAATGTTTAATGGGGGGAGGCCACAAATATATTAAATACTTGTTTATTTATCTCAGCTATTGCAGAGGCCCGAAACATCACTCCATTGAACATTTCAGAAGGCACTTATGCCTTGCTATATTGTACTCAATATCAGATTGTTTCGTAGCCCATCAGGTTTAATTAAATTAAAAGTACATTTTAAAATAAATAATTTTTGATAGGATATTATCAGAATAGATATATAATTTATATTGAAGATGGCTGTTTTATTATTTATAAATATCAATAATAGTAATAGATAATAAAGCAAAAATAATTTATACAAATATTATATCAATAATAATAAAAATACAGATGTGATATAGAAAGGGCCTATCAACTGATAAGCCCTATGCTCGTTAGTCGCCCATCAGCTCCCGGACCAATTCCACGCAGCGCAGGAAGCGCGAATCATAATCCGCCTCTTCCACATGCACGAACTCGATATTGTTCTTCTTCAACATCGATACCAGCAGCGTCTGGAACTCTTTGCGGTCGACGGAGCTTCCCAGGCTACGCAGTCCATCCGCCACCCATGGCGTGTTGTTTTCCAGCAGGATGACGAGGTCAAAGCGATACTCATCAATCAGCGCCTGTACAAACGGGTGTTCACGGCCTTCGTACTTTTTGCAGAACGCCTGGGTGCTCACAAAATCGGTATCGATAAAAGCCACCTTGTTGGCATACTTTACTGCAAAATCAATATACTGCGCGTGGCCGAGGGCGATTTTGTCATAGTCGGAATACTGTAACGCCATTTCGTCGCCGCCCAGATGCGAGAACACATAATCGCGGCCATATTCCCATGCACTGGTGGTATTAAAGATATTCGCCAGCTTATTCACCAGCGTCGACTTACCGCTGGATTCACCGCCGAGAATCGCCACCGTGCGCACGAAGAACGGCTTCACTTCCGTTGGGATGTAATCCCAGTAGCGGAACGGGTTCTCACGAATCTGCGCGCCGCTGATATTCATAAACGTTCGTTTCGGGTCCACCAGCACCGTGTCAATTCCCAGGTGTTCCAGATACTGCGGCGCGTCGGACTCTTCAGAGGTGTAGATCCAGTTTGGCTGAATCCCCTTCTCTTCCATAAAGGTTTTCATGCCCGCACTCCACACATCCCAGCCATGCGGGTACGGTTCCATGCCCTCTTCATTGAAAGCATGAATACGAATGTTCTTCTGGTACTTAAAGGTCTGCAGCAGCCAGCGCAGGCGATCGGGCACGGTCGGTTGCTGCGACATCGCGCTGTCTTCAAACAACGCGCGGTCACGGGTATCGTCGTACCCCATGATGATATGCAGCTCATCCACCTGGCTACAGGCGCGCTGAATCAGATAAATATGCCCCGTATGTAGCGGGTAGAATTTACCAAACACCACGCCGATATTTTTCTGCTGGCGCGGAAACTCCAGCCCGAGGAAACGGTGCAACGCTTCCAGCTTTTGCGCGCTGGGACTTTTAATTTTGGCGTTGAGAAGCTGGCTTAAATAGCCCTTGGTCATACCGCTGGCGTCTGCAACCTGCTGCAACGTACAGCCTTTTTGACGGATTGCGGTTTTAAGATAGTCGAACGACGACACAAGAGCCTCCTGCAAAATTGGGGTAAATCATCTACCCATTATACAAAAAACCCGGATGTACTCACGGTACTATCCGGGGAGAAAAAGACCGGCGTCGCAGCGCGCGCCGGAGTCGGTCACTATAGGTCGTCAAAGACGTTAAGCGCGTCGGAGAGTTTCTTCACGCCAAACACCTTCATCCCTTCCGGGACTTTTTTCGGTACGTTAGCGGCAGGAACAATAGCCCGGCGGAAGCCGTGCTTCGCCGCTTCAGAAATACGCTCCTGCCCGCTCGGCACGGGGCGAATCTCGCCGGCCAGGCCGACTTCGCCAAATACCACCAGATCCTGCGGCAGCGGCCTGTCGCGCAGGCTGGAGACCATCGCCAGCAGCAGCGCCAGGTCGGCGCTGGTTTCAGTGACCTTCACCCCGCCGACCACATTGACGAACACATCCTGATCCGCCATCTGCAGACCACCGTGACGATGCAATACGGCCAGCAGGATCGCCAGACGGTTTTGCTCAAGGCCAACGGCCACTCGCCGTGGGTTACCCATCATCGAGTGATCCACCAGCGCCTGAATCTCAACCAGCAGCGGCCGCGTGCCTTCCCATACCACCATCACCGAACTGCCTGAAGTGACCTCATCGCCGCGGCTCAGGAAGATAGCGGAAGGGTTGCTCACTTCACGCAGCCCCTGCTCGGTCATCGCAAAAACGCCCAGTTCGTTCACCGCACCAAAGCGGTTTTTGTGACTGCGCAGGGTACGGAAGCGCGAGTCGGCATCGCCGTCGAGCAGTACCGAACAGTCGATGCAGTGCTCCAGCACTTTTGGCCCCGCCAGCGATCCGTCTTTGGTGACGTGCCCCACCATGACGATAGCCACGCCGCGCGTCTTAGCAAAGCGCGTCAGATAAGCGGCGGTTTCGCGCACCTGCGCTACGCTGCCCGGCGACGACTGGATATCCGCCATATGCATCACCTGGATGGAATCAATAACCATCAGCTTCGGCTGCTCTTCTTCGGCAATCTGGCAAATCTGCTCAATGCTGGTTTCCGAGAGCATATTCAGGTTAGCGGTCGGCAGGCCCAAACGGTGCGCACGCATCGCCACCTGCTGCAACGACTCTTCGCCGGTGACGTATAGGGTTTTCATCTGATCTGCCAGCTTGCACAGCGTTTGCAGCAGCAGCGTCGATTTCCCCGCCCCCGGGTTACCGCCAATCAGGATCGCACTGCCGGGCACCACGCCACCGCCCAGCACGCGGTCGAACTCTTTAAAGCCAGTCGAAAAACGCGGCAGCTCTTCCAGGCTGATATCCGACAGTTTCTGCACCTTAGCCACGCCAGCATTACCGGCATAGCCGCTCAGGCGCTCGTTACGTGCGACCGTGGGAGAAGCGGCTACGCGCACTTCGGTGATGGTATTCCACGCATGGCAGGCGCTGCATTGCCCCTGCCAGCGCGGGTAGTCCGCACCGCACTCATTACAAACAAATGCGCGTTTAGGAGCTTTCGCCACGTTAACCTCTTTATTTCTGATTCATGCTGCCGGAGAGAATGCAGAACACCCCCATTAAATCGGCATGACGGATAGTGACTTCCGTCTGTTCATTCACTTTCGGTTTGGCATGATACGCAATCCCCAGACCGGCTTTCTTGATCATCGGCAGGTCGTTGGCGCCGTCGCCGATAGCCACGGTTTGCGCATGCGGAATTTCATATTTTTCAGCCAGCTGCAGCAGCGTTTTCGCCTTGTATTGCGCATCGACGATATCACCGACCACTTCACCGGTCAGCTTGCCGTCGCGAATGCCCAGCTCGTTGGCCACCGCGGCGGTCAGACGCAGCTTGTCGCGCAGATATTCCGCGAAGAAGGTAAAGCCGCCGGAGGCAATCGCCACCTTCCAGCCCAGCGTTTCCAGCTTCAGCACCAACTGCGTCAGCCCCGGCATTAACGGCAGCGTATCGCGCACCTGACGCAGAATATCAGCGTCCGCATCTTTCAGCGTTGCTACCCGCTGACGCAGGCTGGCGCTAAAGTCGAGTTCACCGCGCATTGCACGTTCCGTCACTTCAGAAACCAGTTCGCCGGTGCCTGCCAGCTTGGCGATTTCATCAATGCACTCGATCTGAATGGCCGTAGAGTCCATATCCATCACCAGCAGGCCCGGCGTACGCAGATGCGGAATTTTGCCCAGCGGAGCAACATCAAGCCCGGCGTCGTGCGCCAGACGCGTCGCCCGCGGCGTTAATGACCCTGCCAGACGAATGACCTGGTAATCTTCCACGCACCAGGCGGCAACAATCACCATCGCTGCGCCCAGCTTGCGCTGGTAGGTCGTCAGACGTTCTTTATTCAGGCCGCGGCCGTACAGCAGCCAGCCGCTACGGCCAGCATGGTAATCCAGCGGCATCACTTCATCACCGCTGAGCGAAAGCGGCAACCCAGGCCACAAGGAGACATCTTCAGGCAGGTCGCACCAGGTCAAACTGTTTGGCATTACAGCTCCAATCTTCTTTATTAAGCCCAGGAAAATAACGCATGAGGCTACCTTGTAACCAGCGCTTCTGGCAACATTAAGCTGTAAATTTTCAAAGGTGGAATATGGTTCGCGCAAAACTGAAATTTCGGCTGCATCGTACGGTCATTGTCCTGATCTGTCTCGCGCTGCTTGTCGCGCTGATGCAGGGGGCCTCCTGGTTCAGCCAGCAAAGCCAGAAACAACGAAACCCACAGCTTGAAGAGTTGGCAAGAACGCTGGCATATCAGGTGTCGCTGAACCTCGCGTCAATGATGAAAACCGAAACGCCAGACGAGAAAAAGATTGGCCAACTGCTGAAACAGCTCACCGCCAAAAGCCGCATCCTGGACGCTGGCGTCTATGATGAAGAGGGCAACCTTATCGCCCGCGCCGGCGAGCAGGTAGCGCTTCGCGATCGGCTAGCGCTGGACGGTAAAAAAGCCGGGGGGTATTTTAACCAGCAGATTGTCGAGCCAATCAACGGCAAAAATGGCCCGCTCGGCTATCTGCGCCTGACGCTCGATACCCATACCATCGCCACGGAATCCCGCCAGGTGGATAACACCACCAATATTTTACGCCTGATGTTGCTGCTGTCGCTGGCCATTGGCGTGGTGCTGGCCCGCACGCTGCTGCGCGGCAAACGCACCCGCTGGCAGCAGTCACCGTTCCTGTTAACCGCGAACAAGCCGGTACAGGACGAAGATAAAGACTAAACAGAAAAGGAAATCGCCATGACAACGCTGCGCCTGCTGCTTTCAGACTCTCACGACCCGTGGTTTAACCTTGCGGTAGAAGAGTGTATTTTCCGTCAGATGCCTGCCACCCAGCGGGTGCTGTTCCTCTGGCGCAACGCGGACACGGTCGTGATTGGCCGCGCGCAAAACCCGTGGAAAGAGTGCAACACCCGCCGCATGGAAGAAGATAACGTCCGGCTGGCACGACGCAGCAGCGGCGGCGGCGCGGTGTTCCACGATCTCGGCAACACCTGCTTTACCTTTATGGCGGGCAAACCGGAGTACGATAAAACGATCTCAACCGCTATCGTGCTTGAAGCGCTGAATTCACTCGGTGTGACCGCAGAGGCCTCCGGGCGTAACGATCTGATCGTCAAAACCGAGGAAGGCGAGCGCAAAGTGTCCGGCTCCGCGTACCGCGAGACCAAGGACCGTGGTTTTCACCACGGCACGATGCTGCTGAATGCCGATCTAAGCCGATTGGCAAACTATCTGAATCCGGATAAGAAAAAGCTACAGGCGAAAGGTATTACTTCCGTGCGCGGCCGCGTCGCTAACCTGGTGGAACTGCTGCCTGACGTGACTCACGAGCAGATTTGTACCGCCGTAACCGAGGCCTTTTTCCGTCACTATGGCGAACGCGTAGACGCCGAGATTATCTCCCCGGACAAAGCGCCGGATCTGCCGAATTTTGCCGAAACCTTTGCCCGCCAGAGCAGCTGGGAGTGGAACTTTGGTCAGGCGCCGGCCTTCTCGCATCTGCTGGACGAGCGTTTCACCTGGGGCGGCGTTGAACTGCATTTCGACGTTGAAAAAGGCGTGATTACCCGCACCCAGATCTTCACCGATAGCCTCAACCCCGCGCCGCTGGAAGCACTGGCAGAGCGGCTACAGGGCTGCCAGTATCGCGCCGATGTTTTACAGCAAACTTGTGAAGCGCTGGTTGCGGAATATCCGGATCAGGAAAGCGAGCTTCGTGAGCTGGCGGCGTGGGTCGCAGGGGCCGTGCGCTAAGCGACTGATGGCGAATTGCCGGATGGCGGCTACGCCTTATCCGGCCTACAACAGACTGTAGGCCCGGTAAGCACAGCGCCACCGGGCATTAACAGCGTTCTCCGGTCTCAAGATCCATCAACTCCCCGGCCCAATCGACCGGGTAAACGCCCTCGCGAACATGTCGATGAAAGGTCGAAAACGGCCAATCCTGAACACGCTATACCCAACCGTGTTTTATCAGGTTGATGTAGATGTAATCGATATGGCGGCGATAATCACGCTCGTCGCGTATCGTATGCTCCCAGAATCGCGGCTGCCACACGGTTTGGTGTAGCAATGATTGAGTGAATCGCTTTTTAATTTCACGCCAGCGAGAAGAAAAATCACAGTCATTCGCGGGAAGCGTCCAGATGCAGTGAAGATGCTCGGGGAGAATGACCCAGGCGTCGATATAAAAGGGTTTAATGCGCTTAACCACACGAACTGCGCCACGGAGTTCAGCAATATTCCTGATTAAAAGATCGCTTTGCCTGTCTTTGAGATTTACGGTGAAAAACCATGTTCCACCGTTGATGTAATGGCAGCGATAGTTCGACATTTTGTTTTTCCTTTAACAAAATTCGACCTTATCGGGTTAGTTGCAGATGGCAAGATTGGGAGAGAATTTTGAGAAGGAAGCTCGCAATATATGCGGCGAATTGCCGGATGGCGGCTGCGCCTTATCCGGCCTACAACAGACTGTAGGCCCGGTAAGCAAAGCGCCACCGGGCACACAAACAACGTTACTCTTTATCGCCCAGCAGAACGGATTCCAGCGCGATTTTGATCATGTCGTTGAAGGTCGTCTGACGTTCAGCGGCAGTAGTCTGCTCGTGAGTACGGATATGGTCGGACACGGTGCAGATGGTCAGCGCTTTCGCACCAAATTCTGCGGCTACGCCGTAGATGCCCGCCGCTTCCATTTCCACGCCCAGCACGCCGTATTTTTCCATGACGTCGAACATTTCGCCGTCCGGAGAATAGAACAGATCGGCAGAGAACAGGTTACCCACGCGCGCGTCTACGCCCAGCGCTTTTGCCGCATCAACAGCGTTACGCACCATGTCGAAGTCAGCGATAGCGGCGAAATCATGATCTTTAAAGCGGATACGGTTAACTTTGGAGTCGGTGCAGGCACCCATACCAATAACCACGTCACGCAGTTTGACGTCCATACGCACGGCACCGCAGGAGCCTACGCGAATGATTTTCTTCACGCCGAAATCGGTGATCAGCTCTTTGGTGTAGATGGAGCAGGACGGAATCCCCATACCGTGACCCATCACGGAGATCTTACGGCCTTTGTAGGTACCGGTGAAACCTAACATGCCGCGAACGTTGTTCACTTCACGGACATCTTCGAGGAAAGTTTCAGCAATGTGCTTCGCACGCAGCGGGTCGCCCGGCATCAGCACAACATCAGCGAAATCGCCCATTTCAGCGTTAATATGTGGGGTTGCCATCGTTTTATCCTTATTTAAATTGTCAGCGCCTGATGGCGGCTACGCCTTATCAGGCCTACAAAAAACGTAGGCCCGGTAAGCGAAGCGCCACCGGGCAATTGCATCACAGCATGTTTTTACCGTAAGCCATCGGCGACGTACCAAAGTACGTTGCCAGCGTCTGGCCGATATCCGCGAAGGTTTCACGGTGGCCCAGCGAACCCGGTTTCACTTTCGGGCCGTACACCAGCACCGGAATGTGTTCACGGGTGTGGTCGGTACCGGTCCAGCTCGGGTCACAGCCGTGGTCAGCGGTGAGGATCAGAATGTCATCTTCACCGACCAGTTCCATCAGCTCAGGCAGACGGCGGTCGAACAGCTCCAGACCTGCGGCATAACCGGCGATATCGCGACGGTGACCCCAGGAAGAGTCGAAGTCCACGAAGTTGGTGAAGACAATCGTCTCATCACCCGCTTCTTTCATCTCTTTGATGGTGGCATCAAACAGCGCATCCAGGCCGGTGGCTTTCACTTTTTTGGTGATACCGCAGTTCGCATAGATATCCGCAATCTTACCGACGGAAACCACGTGACCGTGTTTTTCATCAACCAGTTTCTGCAATACGGTCGGTGCCGGCGGTTCAACGGCCAGATCGTGGCGGTTACCGGTACGCTGGAAGTTACCCGCTTTATCACCGATAAACGGACGCGCGATAACGCGGCCAATGTTGTAACCACCTTCGGTCAGCTCTTCACGGGCGATTTCGCACAGCTCGTAAAGTTTATCCAGGCCAAAGGTCTCTTCATGGCAGGCGATCTGGAATACGGAGTCCGCAGAGGTATAGAAAATCGGCTTGCCGGTTTTCATATGCTCTTCGCCCAGTTGATCCAGAATCACGGTACCGGAAGAGTGGCAATTACCGAGGTAACCCGGCAGGTTGGCACGTTTTACCAGTTTATCCAGCAGATCCTGCGGGAAGCTGTTTTCGTGGTCGCTGAAGTAGCCCCAGTCGAACAGAACCGGCACGCCGGCGATTTCCCAGTGGCCTGACGGCGTATCTTTACCGGAAGAGAGTTCATGCGCCCAACCATAGGCGCCAATGACCTCGGCGTTGCCGTCCATACCCGCGGCAATTTTGCCGGTAGAACCTTCATGCGCTTTCACCAGCCCCAGACGGGTAAGGTTAGGCAAATTCAGCGGGCCTTTACGGCCGTGGTCAGCCTCGCCTTTGGCACAGGCTTCTGCAATGTGGCCCATCGTGTCGGCGCCAACATCACCAAAGCGGTCAGCATCTTCCGTTGCACCAATCCCAAAGGAGTCCAGCACCATAATAAATGCACGTTTCATCTTGTTCTCCATACATCTTGCGCTGTAAAAAAGCGATCAGATCAGTATATCGTTATTCAGTGATACGACGATAGACTGTCGGTGTAATTTCTGGGGCTTTATCGTCCAGTTTAATTGCCGCTTTGACGGCTTTCGCCGCATCCTGCCAGCTGGCCTCATCTTTGGCGTGGATCACCGCCAGCGGGCGCTGCCCGTCGACGCTATCGCCCAAACGGGCCATGTCGGTAAAGCCGACGCTGTAATCAATAGTGTCCGATGCCTGACGACGACCACCGCCCATCGACACGACGGCCATACCCAGTGCACGGGTGTCCATCGCGCTCACGAAACCTTCGGTATCAGCATAGACCGCTTTACTGAGCATCGCCGTTGGCAGATATTTCGCATAGTTTTCAACGAAATCAGTCGGCCCCTTCTGCACGGCAACCATGCGACCGAAGATCTCAGCCGCCTTACCGTTATCCAGTACCGCCTGCAGTTTGGCGCGCGCTTCAGCGTCATCTTTCGCCAGACGACCGGAGATCAGCATCTCAACGCACAGCGCCATCGTGACATCTAACAGGCGAGGGTTGCGGTATTCCCCCGTCAGGAACTGCACCGCTTCACGTACTTCAACGGCGTTACCTGCGCTGGACGCCAGCACCTGGTTCATGTCGGTCAGCAGTGCGGTGGTTTTCACACCCGCGCCGTTGGCCACGCCAACAATGGCTTCCGCCAGTGCAGCAGAGAGTTCGTAGGTCGGCATAAATGCGCCGCTGCCCACTTTCACATCCATCACCAGCGCATCCAGCCCTTCTGCCAGCTTTTTGGCGAGGATAGACGCGGTAATCAACGGAATAGAGTCCACCGTCGCGGTAATGTCGCGGGTAGCGTAAAAACGTTTATCCGCCGGTGCGAGCGAGCTGGTTTGCCCAATAATCGCCACACCCACGTCTTTAATAATTTCGCGGAAGCGGTTGTCATCCGGGAAGATGTCGAAACCCGGAATCGCCTCCAGCTTGTCGAGCGTTCCGCCGGTATGACCAAGGCCACGACCCGAAATCATCGGAATGTAGCCGCCGCAGGCAGCAACCATCGGGCCAAGCATCAGAGAGGTAACGTCACCGACGCCGCCGGTAGAGTGCTTGTCAACAATCGGGCCGTTGAGGTTCAGGCTCTTCCAGTCCAGGACAGTGCCTGAATCTCGCATCGCCATGGTCAATGAGACACGTTCTGGCATGCTCATATCATGGAAGAAAATGGTCATCGCCAGCGCGGCAATCTGCCCTTCAGAGATGGTGTTGTCGCGAATACCGTTGATAAAGAAACGAATCTCTTCATCACTCAGCGCCAGGCCATCACGTTTTTTGCGAATAATTTCTTGAGCGAGAAACAAGGTACCCTCCTTATTATGGGCTGGATAAGCACGAAGCCCCCAGCACAGAACATCTCCGTTGTAGGCCTGATAAGCGAAACGCCATCAGGCAAATTTGCCGGATGGCGGCTGTCGCCTTATCCGGCCTACACAGGACAATTCAGATTTTAATAGCTGCTAGCGCTCTTACCGTCGCCATGGCCCAGTGCTTTCAGCAGGCTGGCCAGCAGGGAAGAAGCACCGAAGCGGTAGTGACGGGAGTCAGCCCAATCCGCGCCGAACAGTTCGTCAGCAATAGACAGGAACAGCTGCGCGTCTTCCGCAGTACGCACACCGCCCGCCGGTTTGAAGCCCACGGTTTTCTGTACGCCCATGTCACGAATCACTTCCATCATGATGCGCGCACTTTCTGGCGTCGCGTTCACCGGCACTTTACCGGTAGAAGTTTTGATGAAATCTGCACCAGCTTTGATAGAAATTTCAGACGCTTTGCGAATCAGCGCTTCTTCTTTCAGCTCGCCGGTTTCGATGATCACTTTCAGCAGTACGTTTGCCGCAGCACACGCGTCTTTACAGGCTTTCACCAGATCAAAACCTACCTGCTCGTTACCGGCGATCAGCGCGCGGTACGGGAACACCACGTCAACTTCATCTGCGCCGTAGGCAATCGCCGCACGGGTTTCCGCCAGCGCAATCTCGATGTCGTCATTGCCGTGCGGGAAGTTGGTGACGGTTGCGATGCGGATATCCGGCGTCCCCTGCTCTTTCAGCGTTTTACGCGCAATTGGGATGAAACGCGGATAGATGCAAACTGCCGCGGTGTTACCCACCGGGGTTTTAGCCTGATGGCACAGCGCGATGACTTTCGCGTCGGTGTCATCTTCATTCAGGGTGGTTAAGTCCATTAACTGCAGCGCACGCAGGCTGCTTGCCTTTAAATCAGTCATTTTGCTCTCCGACGGCGCATTGCCGTTCAAATCGTTACCTTGCGGGTCTGTGATTATTGTAACACCGCCCCGCGCTCACACTTCGACATTCATCACACTTAGTGAAAACTTCGTACAAATTTGCATAACAACAACGCGATCAACTTCAAACTTTCAAGCCTCCGAGGGCAAATAAAGCGCCACTTCAGCCGATAGGATCAAAAGATAGCCTCATCGTTTTTCATACACTTCGCGCATCTCTCGTCTGAGGAACTGAAGATGCCCACTTCGCTCGATACACCGCTGCTGCAACATTGCCAGCAAATTGTGACAAGCTCCGTGTTATCCCCGGAACAAAAGCGTCATTTCCTGGCGCTGGAAGCCGAGAACGCCCTGCCGTACCCTGCGCTCCCCGAAGCGGCGCAGGCCGCGCTGGCTGAAGGCGTCATTTGCGATATGTTCGAAGGACATGCGCCGTATAAACCGCGCTATGTCTTACCGGACTATCAACGTTTTCTTGCCAACGGCTCCCAATGGCTCGAGCTGGAAGGCGCACAGGATCTGGATGACGCGCTCTCGCTGCTGACGATTCTTTATCATCACGTCCCTTCCGTGACCGCCATGCCGGTCTACCTGGGCCATCTTGATGCGCTGCTGTCGCCATATGTTAGAATTCTAACACAAGATGAAATCGATATTCGAATAAAACGTTTCTGGCGCTACCTGGATCGCACGCTGCCCGACGCATTCACCCACGTCAACATTGGCCCACACGATACGCCAATTACGCGCGCAATTTTACGCGCAGATGCCGAATTAAAGCAGGTTGCACCAAACCTGACCTTTATCTACGATCCGCAAATTACCCCTGACGATCTGCTGCTCCAGGTGGCACAAAATATTTGTGAGTGCAGTAAGCCGCATATCGCCAACGGCCCGGAAAATGATAGAATTTTCACAAACGGTCAATATGGCATCGTGAGTTGTTACAACTCGCTGCCGCTCGCCGGCGGCGGCAGCACGCTGGTGCGTCTGAATTTGCAGCAGGTTGCCCGACGCAGTGACTCCATCGATGACTTCTTTAACCGCACACTGCCGCACTACTGTCAGCAGCAAATCGCCATCATTGATGCGCGCTGTCGCTTCCTCTACGAGCAATCCGGCTTCTTTGAGAATAGCTTCCTGGTCAATGAAGGGCTGATCGATCCCGCGCGCTTTGTGCCCATGTTCGGCATTTATTCGCTAGCAGAAGCGGTCAACGAGCTGTGTGAACGCAACGGCATTGACGGGCGCTACGGTAAGGATGAGCAAGCAAACACGCTCGCCTACCGCATCAGCGCCGCACTGGCGGAGTTCGTCGCGCAAACGCCGGTGCAGTACGGCTGGCAGCAGCGCGCGCTGCTGCACGCGCAGTCGGGGATAAGCTCAGACACCGGCACCACACCGGGTGCGCGTCTGCCATACGGCGACGAACCGGATCCGATTACCCATCTACTGACCGTTGCACCGCACCACCCGTACTACACGGCCGGCATCAGCGACATACTGACACTCGATGAGACGGTAAAACGTAACCCGCAGGCGGTGATGCAGCTATGCCTGGGGGCGTTTAACGCCGGTATGCGTGAATTCAGCGCCAACGTCAGCGGGAACGATCTGGTCCGCGTGACCGGCTACATGGTGCGCTTGTCCGATCTGGAGAAATACCGCGCAGAAGGCTCACGTACCAACACCACCTGGCTCGGTGAAGAAGCCGCACGTAATACCCGTATCCTGGAGCGTCAACCTCGTGTCGTCAGTCATGAACAGCAGATGCGCTTTAGTCAGTAAAATCATCCCGTTCTCCTGCGTTGACGGGCCAGGCAGCCGCCTGGCCCTGTTCCTGCAAGGGTGCAATCTGCGCTGTAAAAACTGCCATAACCCCTGGACCATGGGGCGCTGCAACGACTGCGGCGAATGCGTAGCGCAGTGCCCGCACCAGGCGCTGCGCATCGATGATGGCCGCGTAGCGTGGCAGCCAGACGTCTGCCAGCAGTGCGATACCTGTCTGCACATGTGCCCGCAGCAGGCGACGCCCATGGCGCAGTCAATGAGCGTGGAACAGGTCATTCAGCACATTAGCAAGGTCGCGCCGTTTATTGAGGGCATCACCGTCAGCGGCGGCGAAGCCACTACCCAACTGCCGTTTATCTGCGCGCTGTTCGCGCGCCTGAAGGCCATGCCCGGGCTTCGGCATCTGACCTGTCTTGTTGACAGCAACGGGGAACTGCCGATAAGCGGCTGGCAGAAGCTGCAACCGCTATGCGACGGCGTCATGGTCGATTTAAAAGCGTGGGACAATGCACGTCATGTCGCGCTGACCGGCCGAGGAAACGCGCGCATTAAGCAAAGCATACTCTGGCTGGCGCAGCACGGCATGCTCAGCGAACTGCGGCTGCTGGTGATTCCCGACCAGACGGATTATCGGCAAAACGCCGAGTCGCTCTGCGCATTTATTACCAGCCTTGGCGATGTGCCCGTTCGTTTGAACGCGTTTCACGCACACGGGGTTTATGGAGAGGCAAAAACGTGGCGCAGCGCCGGGCCACAGGATATTGAAGCCCTGAGCCAAGCGCTGCAGGCCGGAGGAATCACGAAGATTATCCCTCCGGCGCTTTACTTATAGTGCGAGGAACACGCCGGCAATCGTGGCGCTCATCAGGTTAGAAAGCGTGCCCGCAGCAACGGCCTTCAGCCCGAGCTGCGCAATCTCCGGACGACGTTTTGGCGCCATGCTGCCCAGCCCACCGATCAAAATCGCGATAGAAGACAGGTTGGCAAATCCGCACAGCGCAAAGGAGATAATCGCTTTGGTGTGGTTAGAAATCACCTGCAAACCAGCCGCGGCAACTTCCGCATCTGCTTTCAGGTATTCACCGAAGTTCATGTACGCCACGAACTCGTTAATCACCAGCTTCTGGCCGATAAACGACCCGGCCACCGTCGCTTCGCTCCACGGTACGCCAATCACCCACGCCAGCGGCGAGAAGACCCAGCCAAGGATCAGCTGCAGCGACAGCTCCGGATAGTTAAACCAGCCGCCCACGCCGGAAAGGATACCGTTCAGCAGCGCAATCAGCGCGATAAACGCCAGCAGCATTGCCCCCACGTTCAGCGCCAGCTGCATCCCGGATGCCGCACCAGAGGCCGCCGCGTCAAGCACGTTGCTCGGGGCATCCGTACCCTGCGCGTCCTGTTCCAGCGCAGGAGAATCATGCGGTGTTTCCGTTTCCGGAATGATGATTTTCGCGAACAGCAGGCCGCCCGGTGCCGCCATAAACGACGCTGCAATCAGGTACTCCAGCGGCACGCCCATCTGCGCATAGCCCGCCAGCACGGAACCGGCCACCGACGCCAGCCCGCCGCACATAACGGCGAACAGCTCGGAGCGCGTCATGGTGGCGATGTACGGACGTACCACCAGCGGAGCTTCCGTCTGACCAACAAAGATATTTGCGGTGGCGGAAAGCGATTCCGTACGCGACGTTTTCAGCACCTTACGCAGGCCGCCGCCCAGAATGCGGATGACAAACTGCATGATGCCAAGATAGTAAAGCACGGCGATCAGCGAAGAGAAGAAGACGATGACCGGCAGTACGCGCAGCGCAAAAATAAAGCCGCCGCCGCCGAATACTTCAAACATTTTATCGGAGACCAGACCGCCGAAAAGGAAGCCGATCCCTTCGTTGCCGTAGGCGATAACGTTAGCCACGCCTTCAGACATCGCCAGCAGCACTTTTCGCCCGGCCGGTACATAGAGGATGAGCGCGCCGATGCCGACCTGGATAAGCCAGGCGCCAAACACGGTGCGCAGATTAATTGCTTTACGATTACTGGAAAGAAGTATGGCAATGGCGAGCAGCACCACCATGCCGATGAGTCCCATGAGGATTTGCATACAGAGTCCCTGTGTATTGAAAAATATAAATATTACGGCAAACCTACGGCGCCGATTATAACGTCACGGGATTATATTTTTCGTTCGCTGTCACAGGTTTCACGCAATAGAATCAGGCTAATACCTGACAATGAGATCTACGTCACCCTACAAGGCCGAAAAGAGTGCATGAGTATTGGCGTAAAGCGCGCTGGCTATCTGTTCCGGTGCCTCCGGGCGCAGTGAACAAAGATGAGTAAAGACGTCCGCAATCCGCTCGGGTCGATTCGGCTGCCCTTGATAACCGTTGAGTGGCATATCAGGGGCGTCGGTTTCCAGCACCAGTGCTGAAAGCGGCAGTTGCGCCATCACGTCCCGCGTCTTGCTGGCCCGCGGGTAAGAAATCGTGCCGCCAACGCCAATTTTATAGCCCAACTGAACGAAGCGTTCCGCCTGCTGCAGGCTACCGGCAAAGCCATGTACCACACCGGTTCGCGGCAGGTTATGCCGCTTGAGATGCAGCGCCAGCTTGTCATGGGTACGTCGCGAATGCAGGATCACCGGCAGATCGTACCGCTTTGCCAACCGTAACTGCGCATCCAGCAGGTATTGCTGACGTTCACACTGCGGGTCCTCACGGTACAGATCGAGGCCAATTTCCCCGATCGCCACCAGCTTTTTCGGGCGCGCGGCCAGCAGGCTCTCAAGCTGTGCCAGACTCTGCTCGTCGTGGTGCTCTACGACAATCGGATGCAGACCGAGCGCGGCATACAGCGGCGCATGCGAGGCGGCCAGCGCCAGCACGCGGGTGAAACGCGCCGCTTCAGTCGCCGGAACGATAATGTTCTCCACGCCCGCCTGCGCCGCACGCGCCAGGCTCGCCGCTTCATCATCGGTAAAAGGGGGAAAATCAAAATGACAGTGGGTGTCGATAAAACGGTAGGTCACTCGCGCCTCGTCGGTAAAGCTGGTCTGAGGGTATCGTAAAACAGCCGCCATAAAAAAAGCCAGCACGTAGGCGCTGGCTTATACCGTGGTTGCTGTGATGTTAAGAAAAGCTAAGGACGCTTACGTCCCATGAAGAGGCTGACCAGGAACAGAATGATACCGACAACGAACACAATTTTTGCTGCGCCCGCTGCTGCCCCCGCCAAGCCACCAAAGCCCAATGCGGCGGCAATCAACGCGATAACCAGAAAGATAATGCCCCAACGAAACATATGATTCTCCTTTATCCGTACGTGCCGACCAGTTGATCGATCCAGTAACTAAAATCAACAAGATATTTTTCATCGTGCTGATAATGAGACTAGGTCAAAAAGGACGCCGCTGCGTTAAAACCTACCGCAATTAGGAACATTCTGTCGTTGGGAGCGAGGGGGAAAAACGGGCAGAGCACGGCGGACGCCGTGCTCTGAAGGGCGATTAGTGTTCGCGCGTTTTGCGGAACTCGACGTCAGGATAGCGTTCCTGCGTCAGGTTCAGGTTGACCATGGTTGGGGCGATGTAAGTCAGGTTATCGCCGCCGTCCAGCGCCAGCTGTACTTCGTTTTTACGCTTGAACTCTTCGAATTTCTTCACGTCTTTCCCTTCCACCCAACGGGCGGTCGCGACGTTCACCGATTCGTAGATAGCTTCTACGTTATATTCACTTTTCAGGCGCGCAACGACCACGTCAAACTGCAGCACGCCGACGGCCCCAACGATCAGATCGTTGTTGGCGATCGGGCGGAACACCTGAACGGCACCTTCTTCCGACAGCTGAACCAGCCCTTTCAGCAGCTGTTTCTGCTTCAACGGATCCTTCAGGCGAATACGACGGAACAGCTCCGGCGCGAAGTTCGGGATACCGGTGAACTTCATCATTTCACCCTGGGTGAAGGTATCACCAATCTGAATGGTGCCGTGGTTGTGCAGACCGATGATATCGCCCGGATAGGCTTCTTCAACGTGCGAACGGTCACCTGCCATAAAGGTCAGCGCATCGGAGATCACCACATCTTTGCCGATGCGAACCTGGCGCAGCTTCATGCCTTTTTCATATTTACCGGACACCACGCGCATAAACGCCACGCGGTCGCGGTGTTTCGGGTCCATGTTGGCCTGAATTTTAAACACAAAGCCGGAGAACTTCTCATCCTGAGCTTCCACCAGGCGAGTGTCGGTCTGACGCGGCATCGGCGCAGGCGCCCACTCCACTAAACCGTCCAGCATGTGGTCTACGCCAAAGTTACCCAGCGCGGTACCGAAGAAGACCGGGGTAATTTCACCGGCCAGGAACAGCTCTTTATCAAACTCGTTGGATGCGCCCTGCACCAGCTCCAGCTCGTCACGCAGCTGCTGCGCCAGCTCTTCACCGACCGCCGCGTCCAGATCCGGGTTGTTCAACCCTTTGACGATACGCACTTCCTGAATGGTGTGCCCTTTACCGGTCTGATACAGATAGGTTTCATCTTTATAGAGATGGTAAACGCCTTTGAACAGCTTGCCGCAGCCAATCGGCCAGGTGATCGGCGCACAGCCAATCTTCAGCTCGCGCTCAACTTCATCCAGCACTTCCATCGGATCGCGGATGTCACGGTCGAGTTTGTTCATAAAGGTCAGGATCGGCGTATCGCGCAAACGGGTCACTTCCATCAGCTTACGCGTCCTGTCCTCGACGCCTTTCGCGGCATCGATGACCATCAGGCAACAGTCGACCGCCGTCAGCGTACGGTAGGTATCTTCGGAGAAGTCTTCGTGCCCCGGGGTGTCCAGCAGGTTCACCAGGCAGTCATGATACGGGAACTGCATCACGGAGGTGGTAATGGAGATACCGCGCTGCTTTTCCATTTCCATCCAGTCAGATTTCGCATGCTGGCTGGAGCCACGACCTTTTACCGTACCGGCGGTCTGAATAGCCTGTCCGAATAACAGGACCTTTTCCGTGATCGTCGTTTTACCGGCATCCGGGTGAGAAATAATGGCAAAAGTGCGGCGTTTGGCCACCTCTTGCAAATAAGGAGACAACGTCATAATTCAATCTTCTTGAGTAAGCACGGCATCACGCCGCGCATGTTGAATACGAAAAAATTGCGGCTATTTTACCCATCAAAGGGGGGCTGGCAATCACTGTTTACACAGGAGTCGCTCCAGTTCAGGCAATGAGGTTACCGTCCAGTCAGGCGTGATGCCTTCCGGCAGCGCGCGCTGGTGCGCGTTCAGCCAGCAGGTTGCCCAGCCGGCGTTCATGCCGCCGAGAATATCCGACTCGGCGGTATCGCCAACCATCAGCATGCGCGAGCGGTCTGGGCTGCCGGCCTGTTCCCGCGCGTAGTCAAAGATTCGGCGGTCCGGTTTTGCCACACCGACTTCTTCAGAAATCACCAGCAGCTCAAAGTGATCGCGAAGGCCAGTACGCTCCAGACGAATCTGTTGCAATGAGGTAAAACCGTTAGTAATGATGCCCATCTTGACCTTGCCCTGCAGCGCGTTCAGCAGCGACACGGCGCCCGGTAGCGGTGCACAAATCTCGGCCATGGCATTCATAAAGGCATCGTTCAAATCGCCAGGATGAACGTTCAGGCGTTCTGCCCAACTGGTAAAACGTTGATGCTGAAGCTGGAGCGAAGTGATCGCCCCATTCTGGTAGTCCACCCATAGCGGCTTGTTCACCGCCTGGTAGTCCTGGAAATCTTCCGCGGTAAAGGTCACGCTGTAGTCGAGAAACATCCGCTGTAGGCCGCTGAACGCGTCAAACGTAAACAGCGTCTCGTCGGCATCGAAGAAAATCCAGTCCCACTTCATCATCATTTCACCTTATCTTACATACCAATCGGCAGCGCCATCACAATGGCATCCTCACGGCCTTCCGCCGTGGGATAATAGTT
The DNA here is from genome assembly GCF_036759865.1 of Kluyvera genomosp. 2. Lineage (NCBI taxonomy): Bacteria > Pseudomonadati > Pseudomonadota > Gammaproteobacteria > Enterobacterales > Enterobacteriaceae > Kluyvera > Kluyvera genomosp. 2. The sequence goes on along the minus strand of NZ_JAPKIA010000017.1, from coordinate 47,053 downwards.
GCGACGAATCGTCGCCTCGTTAAAACCTAAACTCTCATACAGCGCGATGGCCGCGTGGTTAGACGCGCGCACCTCCAGCCAGAGCGTCAGCACGCCGCGCGTTTCTAACGTCTCGATAAGATGTTCAAGCAGTTCGCGCCCTAAGCCTCGGCGCTGATACGCCGGATCAACCGCAATGTTAAACAGCGTCGCCTCATCCAGCACCACCTGCGTGATGGCAAAGGCCGCCATCTTGCCATCGACCGACATCTGGAAGTTCAGATAGCGATCGCCCTGATTACTGACGAAGGTTTTTTCACTCCAGGGAAACGCATGGGCGCGTCTTTCGATGTCGAAGGCGCGGGGTAAATCAGTCGTGCTGAGGGTAGAAATCGTGTTCATGGGCGCATATTTGTTGCCAGAGCGCGGCGCGAGCGGGCGCGCTGGCCTGAAGTTCATTAAACGGCGGCGTCGAAATCACCGCCCCTTCCAGCGTCACCGGCGCGTCGTTACCCAGCCGCCAGCAGTGGCAGCGGCCCTCTTGTGGCAACATGGCTACGCGATCGGGCGTCAGCGGTAAAACCTGGTCCGGCGTCATGCGCAATGCGCGCAGAATGTCGGCCATCAGCGGCTCCGTCAGTGCGGGGAGTTCTTCGCCCACAATCACTAAACGAACATGCTGCGGGAGCGTAATCGCGATTTCCCCCTGCAGCGCCCCTGGGCGACGCAGTGACCACTGGGTAATACCCAACTGTTGTAATTGCCAGTCTCGCCGGGATGTCATGTACAACGCTCCTGTCTATCAAGGGCGCAAATATAGCAAATTCATCGAAACTGCGCCAATTACACACTATAATCGCGACCTGAGTTTAATGAGGAAACATTCATGTCTGCTTTTACCCCGGCAAGTGAAGTCTTGCTGCGCCACAGTGACGATTTCGAACAGAGCCGTATTTTCTTTGCCGGCGATTTGCAGGATGACCTGCCCGCACGCCTTGAAACCGCCGCAAGCCGCGCGCACACCCAGCAGTTCCATCACTGGCAGGTGCTGAGCCGCCAGATGGGCGACAGCGTCCGCTTTGGCCTTGTGGCACAGGCGGAAGACGTGGCCGACAGCGACACCTTTATCTACTACTGGCCGAAAAACAAGCCGGAAGCCCAGTTCCAGCTGATGAACATTCTGTCTCTGCTGCCGGTGGGCACCGATATTTTCGTCATTGGCGAAAACCGCAGCGGCGTGCGTAGCGCCGAACAGATGCTGGCCGAGTACGCGCCGCTGAACAAAGTCGACAGCGCCCGCCGCTGCGGCCTGTATCATGGTCGTCTGGAAAAACAGCCGTCGTTCGATGCGGAAAAATTCTGGGGCGAATATCAGCTCGATAATTTAACCATTAAAACCCTGCCAGGCGTATTTAGCCGCGACGGGCTGGACGTCGGCAGCCAACTGCTGCTTTCCACCCTGACGCCGCACACCAAAGGCAAGGTGCTGGACGTCGGCTGCGGCGCAGGCGTGCTGGCCGCGACGCTCGCCAGCCACTCGCCGAAAGTTCGCCTGACGCTGTGCGACGTGAGCGCCCCGGCGGTTGAAGCCAGCCGTGCGACGCTGGCGGCCAACGGCATTGAAGGCGAAGTGCTGGCCAGCAACGTCTTCTCTGAGGTGAACGGTCGTTTTGATATGATCATCTCCAACCCGCCATTCCACGACGGCATGCAAACCAGCCTTGACGCCGCACAAACGCTGATTCGTGGCGCGGTGCGCCATCTGAACAGCGGCGGCGAGCTGCGCATCGTGGCCAACGCCTTCCTGCCGTACCCGGCGGTGCTGGACGAAACCTTTGGTTTCCATGAGGTGATTGCCCAAACCGGCCGCTTCAAGGTCTACCGCACGGTAATGACGCGTCAGGCGAAAAAAGCCTAATATCCGCAGGCCGGATAAGCGATAGCACCATCCGGCACAGCCACGGATAACGCCGGATGGCGGCGTAAACGCCTTATCCGGCCTACAAAAGCGGCCAAATCCGCATAACCGCCTTTTTTTTCAGCAATCGTGCAAAGTTCGATAATTAACTGTTGACGCCCAGCGTAAAATCTCTAGAATTCGGCCCCGTGGTAACGATTCTTTCATAAAGAATCGATGGTATGCGAAGGTGGCGGAATTGGTAGACGCGCTAGCTTCAGGTGTTAGTGTCCTTTCGGATGTGGGGGTTCGAGTCCCCCCCCTCGCACCATAATCCACGTTATATCGCTCGCACTGTGCGAAGGTGGCGGAATTGGTAGACGCGCTAGCTTCAGGTGTTAGTGTCCTTACGGATGTGGGGGTTCGAGTCCCCCCCCTCGCACCAACGAGGCGATATAAAAAAGTAACGAGACAATCTGTGCGAAGGTGGCGGAATTGGTAGACGCGCTAGCTTCAGGTGTTAGTGTCCTTT
>NZ_JAPKIA010000017.1:0-44546 GCF_036759865.1 Kluyvera genomosp. 2 | reverse complement strand
ACGGATGTGGGGGTTCGAGTCCCCCCCCTCGCACCAGTTTTCTCGCTCTCTTCTTCGTGTTTCCTTCCTGTCTATTCCATCAGCTTTACATTCATCGCAATCAGCACAATACCGCCCATTAACGCAATGCAAGACGGTAACAGGACGAAGTGTCGCAGCCGACGATGCCAGATCATAGCGCTGCTCAACAGCAGTCCACACACAATGACCCCGCGCCAGACGTCAGTTGAGAGCCCCAGGGTACTCAGCAGTGCCAGTACAGCGCCCGGAATCAGAACGCCCCAGCCGCTACCTAACGTTTTTTGCAACATGATCCGACCCACTCAAATGATAATGATTACCAATATCATATGATGTTTTTTGTTATTTGTCTGCACTTGCGCTAAGGTTTCATAATCATTAATGACATGCATATTATATGGTGTTAAGTTGTATAAAAAATCAGCATGTCGCATATAAAGAAATTGCGCTATTCCTACTGCATTATTCTGTTTTTAATGCGTTTATTTATTTAAGGCTGACTACAACTTCAAACAATGACCGTACAATCATGGCGCACGCTGCGTGCGCAAAAATATCAGCTCACGTTCCGGCTGTTTTTGTTTCTGAACCTGATTTCATCGACGCTCTCGGTGTTCAGCCCGATTTATGATGTAAATATATTTCCTCTGCCAGCGATGCTGATTGCGGTGGGCAGCAGCGTGATGCTGTTGTGGAACTGGCGCTACGCCCGGATAAAGCTGAACCTGCCCATGGTTTCGGCGATATTCGGCTGTTTATGGGGCTGGCATATTTTAAGTAAAACTTTTGCGTTGCCGACAATAAATGACAATTTTCAGCTGGTTGCGCTATTTAGCGTGTTATTTGTTGGCACCATTGCTTTTTCCAATAATATTGTCGCGTTTGCGCTGCATTCACTCCCCACATTTATTGTTTGCCTGTTTACCAGCAATACTACCGAGTGGTGGCGTATGGCCTATTGTTTTGCCCTACCGTTAATCGGTATTGCGATTCAACACGTCATCCAACGACGCAACGACAGATTTGCGCAAGGGCTGATGTATAAGCTGCTGGAAGAGCGTGAAACGCTCAACGGCCTGAGCATGCTCGATCCGTTGACCGGCCTGTATAACCGTCGTGGCTTTCAGTTTCGCCTGGATTCGCTCAAAGCGCTCGGCCCCGCTCAGCACTCGGTCCTGCTGCTGGATATCGACCATTTCAAGGCCTACAACGACCATTACGGCCATATGATGGGCGACCAGGCTCTGATGCGCGTCTCCGCCGCCATTCGTAACGCCGTACGTTCTCGGGATATTGTGACCCGCTTCGGCGGCGAAGAGTTTATGGTGCTGCTGCCGCAGTGCGACATCACCAACGCCATGCAAACGGCAGAACGGATTCGCCAGCATGTCTACGATCTCAAAATTCCACATATGTTTAATGCCGCCGTCGCAACACATGTCACCGTCAGCATCGGCGTCGCGCCGCTGGAAGATAACAATATCGACGCCGCTATCCAGAGAGCGGATAAAGCGCTGTATGAAGCCAAAAACATGGGGCGCAACAACGCTCTAACCAGCGAACAGCTCCCCGCTGCCTGAGTTCACAAAAAATGGGTGCAGGCGACAAATCGCTTGCGCTCACTTTTATTTATAGCTACGATTGCTAATCATTATCATTTATATTTTTATCTCGTTAATCCTATGGCCTATCGTTCCGCACCGATCGCTGATGACCTCATCTGGCGCACGCCGCTCCCTCCACGGGAAAATGCGCTTGCGGAATCAGTACGTGCCAAAATTGCCGAACATCGCCCGCATATGCTGGAAATGTTTCGACTTAACGAGAGCGCCCCGGGCAACGCTAAAACGCTAGCCGAATGGACCCGGCCTACCGAATTGACCTCACTGCTGGCCATCTACTCCGATCACATCTATCGCAACCAGCCGATGCAGCCGCGCGAAAACAAGCCGCTGATTTCGCTGTGGGCACAGTGGTATATCGGCCTGATGGTGCCGCCGCTGATGCTGGCACTGCTGACCGAATCATCTGCGATTTCCGTTTCACCGGAGCATTTCCTGGTTGAGTTTCACGAGACTAGCCGTGCGGCCTGCTTCTGGGCCGACGTACATTGCGACCAACGGGTCAGCAACATGCCGTGGGATCGGCGGTTGGACAGTTTAGTCACTGAAGGATTAATACCGGTTGTGAACGCGCTGGAAGCCACCGGCGAGATTAACGGCAAACTTATCTGGAGTAATACCGGCTATTTAATTAACTGGTATCTAGGTGAGATGATCGCGCTGCTTGGGGAAGAACAGGTTAGTCTCCTGCGTCAGCGCTATTTCCTGACCAGGACGCTCGCCGACGGCCGCGATAACCCACTGTGGCGTACCGTGGTTGAAAGGGACGGTCGCCTAGTGCGACGCACCTGCTGCCAGCGCTACCGCCTGCCGGACGTCAAGCAGTGCGGTGACTGCACGCTTAACTAACCGACGGGGCGAATGCCCCGTCGTTTCACTGCCTATCAGGCAACCTGCTGGCTCTCTTCCTCCGCACGCTGCGCTTCTTCTTCTTCCTGTGCTAACAGCTGTTTTTCATACACTTTGAAGAACGGGTAGTAGATGATGGCCGACACACAGGCCAGCAGCACCACCAGAATCGCCGCACGGAAATCCCAGCCAAGCGCCCATGCGCCGCCGATCGGTGCCGGGGCAGTCCACGGCACGACGGAGATCACTCGACCGATCAGATCCAGTTTCATTGCCGCCCAGGCCAGAACGGCGTTCACCATCGGCGCCAACAGGAACGGAATAAAGAACACCGGGTTCATGACGATTGGGGTTCCGAAAATAACCGGTTCGTTAATGTTGAACAGGCTTGGCACCACGCTCAGACGGCCGATGGAGCGCAGGTGCGCCGAGCGGCTGCGCAGGTAGCAGAACACCAGTCCCATGGTCGCCCCCGAGCCGCCCACCACCACGAAGAAGGTCCAGAATGCTTCCATAAAGATGTGCGGCAGCGGTGCCCCCTGCGCTAGCGCAGTTTGGTTCAGGCCAAGGTTGGTCAGCCAGAACATTTGCAGCATACCGGACACGATAGCCGCACCGTGGATCCCCGCAAACCACAGCAGGTGGCCAATCAATACCGCCAGCAATATAGCCGGTAAGGAGTCAGCCGCGGAAACGAGCGGTTTAAACAGCGACATGATCGCCTGCGGGATCAGCATGTCGAACTGGCTCTGAATGAACAGGCTCAGCGGGTAAAGCGTCAGTACGACCACCAGCACTGGAATCAGCAGGTCGAAGGAATTTTTGATCATCGGCGGGACCTGATCCGGCAAACGGATCCCGATGTTGCGAACCTTCAGAAAACGCATCATCTCTACGCAGTATACGGCGACCAGAATAGCCGTGAAGATCCCGGTACCACCGAGGCTATCGACCGGCAGATGGCCTTCCGTTTTCGGCGCGGCAACCAGCAGGAACGCCATGATCGACAGCATCGAGCACATAAACGGATCGAGCTGGTTGGTTTTTTCGTAATGTTTGCCTAAGTTGTAGGAGATAGCGGCGCAGATGTAGATGGACATGATACCCATCGTCATATCAAACGGCGTCAGAATCCGGCCCTCAAACTCTTTTGCCAGGTCTAGCCACGCGCGGGCAAACCCCCAGGTGGTGTCCGGCGAGAACGGCGGATAGGCAAACACCAGTAGAAACGATCCCACAATCATAAAAGGCATAGCGGAAATAAAACCGTCACGGATAGCCATGACGTGGCGCTGGGATGAAATACGACCAGCAACGGGACTGACGTAGTTTTCTACAAAACGAAAGATCAGATTAAATGCAGCGTGATTAGCAGACATAGCAGCCCTCCTGACAGGCTTTAGACGTAAGCACAGCAACAACGATTTTGCCGACATACGACTGGGCTAACCGTGAACGCTTTGTAACAGCCGCGTAACGCGCCTGGCATATTGTTCATAGGGATACCGTTCATATATGGCTCTTATTATGGATACAAAGGAAGTTACCCTTGCAGTATCAATCCCCTGAAGACCAACTGCAACCGGTTACAGTAACCGGTTGCAGTGATTGTGAAGGAGATCCAGAAATCAAACAATTTTTGCACAACTTCGGCGCTTTATTTACAACCTGGGTAGCTTTATGACAGAGTGACTCGCCAAAAAAACAGGAGTCAACAATGAGCCTACAGTCAGTACGAGAATTCTTTGCCGAGCACGCGCCCGACATCAATATTATCGAGCTTGAGCAAAGCACTGCGACCGTCGCGCTGGCCGCTGCCGCTCACCGGGTTGCGCCCGGGCAAATTGCTAAAACGTTGTCGCTAAAAGTCAAAGATCGCGTCATCCTTATCGTCGCCAAAGGCGATGCCCGTCTGGACAATAAAAAGCTCAAAGACACTTTTGGCGCGAAGGCCCGCATGCTCAGCAGCGACGAAGTGGTCGAGCTGACCGGGCACCCGGTGGGCGGCGTATGCCCGTTTGGCCTCGAAAACCCGCTGGACGTCTACTGCGACGTGTCGCTACAAGAGTATGACGAGGTGCTTCCCGCCGCCGGTGCTATTCATAGTGCGGTACGCATCTCTCCGCAAAGAATGGCGACCCTCACCGCCGCGACGTGGGTCGACGTTTGCCTGACGCCCACAAACTAAGCGGTGCGAAGCAGCGCCCGAGAGCGGGCTATATAGCGATCGGGCAACGACACCAGTAAATCAGCCGCGCTGAGCAAATCAGCGTCGGAGTTAACGCCAAGCTTGGTCATCGCATTAAATTTATGCGCGCGTATGGTTTTAATATTTCGCCCCAACCGCTGCGCGATTTCCATCAGCGAATAGCCGTAGGTCATGTAGCGCAAAATCATATTCTCGGTCGGGCTCAGAAAACTGTTTTCGCGCAGTACTGAAGATGCCGCCGCGCACTCATGCCCTAACGACGTTTCTTGTAACAGCTCGAGTACGTTTTGTTTGAGTTCAACCAGCGCGCTGGATTTGCTCAACACGCCGTGAAGATAAGTGGGTGACAGGTGCCTGATGAGTGCCGCCTCGACGTTATCGTTCGCCAGAATGATGCGGACCATCTGCTGATGACAACGGGCTATTTCGCCCATCGCCAGCAGACACTCAATGCGCGGCTCTCGCGTGCCGGACAGGCAGCAAATCAGCACATCAAAAGGCGCCTGGCAGAGTGCGGTTTTAAATTCACTCATCGAGCGAAAAAACTGAATCGTAAAATCTTTATTCCGCGAAGACGTTAATAAATGGCGTAGCCCGACTTCCGCCATCATGCAATCTTCTATGATAGCGACGCACTGCTTCCTGCTGTGCTTTTCCATTCTGCTTGTTCTCCATAAGCCGAGTAGAGATTGAGTTCCTTCATTCCCTGATTGCTGTTGATCCAGGCGTACATTTCCGCATTGCTACGCAAAGAAAGTCGACGCATCGCGCTATTTTTTTGCGCGCTTATCGTCTTGTTGCTCTTTTTCAACAGGGCTGCAATTTGGTTAATCCCCCAGCCTTTTGCCAGCAGACGCAGAACCTTGCGCTCTGACAGCGTTAGCATTACCGCACGGTCGTTTTCACCTTCGATATCATCACTGTTATGCATGGAAAGCAGCGTCTGGCTAATTTTTTCCGTGCTGACACCCCCCAGCTTTATGGCCTTGATGACGCGATCGATAGGGTCTGAATCTGAGAGCAGCGTACTTTCTGGACGCATCAAAAACTCAACGGCCAGTGCGTAATACTGACGGCTAATCATGAAGATCCAGTGGATATCCCGATACTGGGAAAGCAGCGTGTAATATTGCTCGCAGACCGCGCGAGGATTTCTGACTTCGCCAGAAAAATCAATAATAACGACATCTGTTCGACGCAGCTGAAGCAGCGTTAACTCTTCCAGAGACTGGCAAAAATTGAGCTCATAATCTGGGAAATGGGTTCCCATTATTGTACTGAGCCCAGACTGCATTACCGGTATTTTGCTAATAATCACCGCGAATTTGCAGTATTCTGGCGACATAAAACCTCCGTATCCATTCGAAGATTCACTTCCTGAATATAAAATTATTTAATACAGCACAACGTATTATCAGGAAACTAAACCATCCCTTTTCTATTTCCTTGACTGCTATAATATTATTATTGCGTTCTCACCAGACCAATAAAAAATGCTGCTACATGGATGTACTGGCGGGTTAAACGGATGCAGTATGGCATGGTGATTTAAAAGCACTCACTTAGAAAATATTAAAAACGACATAAGAATAATTAAAATTCACTATCCATATTCTTACTCGTCTATTCTATTTTCATTTTGAATTCTTTTGGCGCCATCCCGCCGCGTTTGCGGAAAAAGCGCGAGAAGTAGGTCACATCGCTAAACCCGAGATAGTCCGATACCTGCGTAATGCTCATACTGGTGTACTGGAGGCTTCTTTTGGCCTCCAGCAGCAGGCGCTGGTGCAGGACGCCTAGCGCGCTGGTACCGTGAAACTCGCGGCACAGGCAGTTGAGATAAGTCGTCGAGACGCCAAGACGCTGCGCATATTCCGCCAGCGAAAGGTGCTCGCGATAGTGGCTCTCAATAAGCCGCGCAAACTGCCTCAGCACGCTGCGTTTGCGCGCACTTTTATCTTCAAGGATCGCGGTCGGCGCGCCTTGCCGATTCAGCCAGACCAGCAGCGCGCCGAGCAGGGAAGACAGCATCATCTCGCGTGCATCCTTTTCGTGGCTGTACTCTTCGAGTAGTGCGGCAAATACCGTGTGAATATGGCGTCTGGCGCGCTTGACCATCACGCAGACGGGTTGACCGAGCACGTCTAGCTGTCCGCCAAACTGCGCCTCCAGCCGGCTCAGCAGCGGGAGCGCCAGCGAAAGTACGTAGCCCTGAGTGCCGGGGGAAAAACGAAAACCATGCACGCATAGCGACGGCACGACCTGAATACAGGGCCCGTTAACCGCTCGTCGCTCCCCCTCAATTTCAATCTCGGCCTGGCCTTTATGCACATACAGCAGCTGCACCAGCTCCGCATGCTGATGAACGCGAATATGCCATGCGTACAGGCTGCTGCGCTGATGTATTGACTCACAGTGCAGCAAATCGGGCGTGGGCCAGCCCCTCTGCTCGCCATACAGTTTAAAGACCGGTACGCTCTCCGGCGCTGACGCCCGCTTCATGTTTTATTCCACCGTCTCATAGGGCAGCCCAACGTAGTTCTCCGCAATGGTCGTCAGCCCGGCGCGCGACCCCAGATAGTACTGACGGTCCGCTTCCTGCATCTTTCTGTCGAACGCGCTTTTGTCCTGGAAATCATGCAGCAAATGGGTCATAAACCAGCTGAAGCGCTCGCCTTTCCACACCCGGTTAAGCGCCAGCTGTGAATAACGCGCCAGTAAATCTACCCGACCGTGATGGTAAAACTGGCGCAAAATACGCCACAGGTAGTTCACGTCAGACACCGCCAGGTTCAGCCCTTTGGCGCCGGTCGGCGGCACAATATGCGCCGCATCGCCAACGAGGAACATTCTGCCGTACTGCATGGGTTCCACCACATAGCTACGCAGCGGCGCAATGCTCTTCTCAAGTGAGTGACCAGTCACTAACTTTTGTCCCAGTTCATCCGGCAGACGACGCCTGAGCTCACCCCAGAAGCGTTCATCCGACCATTGTTCGACGCGGTCGCTCAGCGGCACCTGCAGATAATAGCGGCTTCTTGTTAGTGAGCGCTGACTACACAATACAAACCCGCGTTCATGGTGCGCGTAAATCAGCTCAGGGTTCACCGGCGGCGTATCCGCCAGCAGGCCCAGCCAGCCAAACGGCCAGATACTTTCGTACTCGCGCAAAATATCGCGCGGGATACTTTGTCGGGAGACGCCGTGAAATCCATCGCAGCCGGCGACAAAATCACATTCCAGGCGACACGTTTCGCCATTCTTCACAAACGTCACGCTGGGTCTATCGCTCTTCAGATCGTGTAGCTGAACCTGCTCAACGCCGTAATAGGTCTCAGCACCGCACGCCTGTCGCGCTTCCATCAGATCGCGCGTAACTTCGGTCTGGCCGTAGACCATAACGCTCTTGCCGCCCGTCAGCTCGCTAAGTGGCACCGGAATGCGCTGGTTAGCAAACAGAAATTCTACGCCATGGTGAATCAGGCCCTCAGCATCCATGCGGCGAGCAACACCCGCCTCACGCAGCAACTCAACGGTACCGTTTTCCAGGATGCCTGCACGAATGCGTCCCAGCACATACTCCGGCGTCTGGCGTTCGAGAATGACGGTTTTTATTCCGGCGTTATGCAGCAACTGGCCCAGCAGTAGCCCCGAAGGCCCGGCACCGATAATGGCGACTTGCGTGTTCATAGGGTGTCCTCACATTCTGGTTAATTATTTGTTTGTTTTGTGTATCCATAAAGTTTCAGAATGCATTTTTGATAAGTCAGTAACGAAAAAGAAGGCCAGAATCCGTTCAAAAATTGCACTTTCCAACAGTTTTGCAAAAGTGTGGACGGCATCAACTCCTGGCCGGTCATCACAGGACGCCGAATTTTTGCACATTGTTTGATCCCACCCCGCTAGCGCCTGTGCGCGCTTCGGGTACAAGTAGGTCATTAACCGGCGTTCTTGCTACCAGGGGCTTTATGGAAGTCGATCAATCAGAACAACGTACCGTCACGCGGCTCTGTATTCAGTGCGGTCTTTTTTTATTGCAACATGGGGCGGAAAGCGCTTTGGTGGAGGAGCTCTCAACCCGCCTGGGGCGTGCGCTGGGGATGGACAGCGTTGAAAGCGCCATCTCGTCAAACGCCATCGTGCTGACCACCATTAAAGATGGGCTGTGCCTGACCTCAACGCGCAAAAACAGCGATCGCGGCATCAACATGCACGTGGTCACCGAAGTGCAGCACATTGTCATCATGGCCGAGCACAAACTGCTGGACCATAAAGATGTCGCTAAGCGCTTTGCACAGATTAAACCTCTGCGCTACCCGCGCTGGCTGGTGGTGCTGATGGTCGGCCTCTCCTGCGCCTGCTTCTGTAAGCTTAACAACGGCGGCTGGGACGGCGCGCTGGTCACCTTTTGCGCCAGCACCATCGCGATGTACATCCGTCAGGTGCTGACGCACCGCTCCATGCACCCGCAGATTAACTTCGGTCTGACCGCGTTTGTCGCCACTACCGTCTCCGGGCTGATGCTCCAGCTCCCGACCTTCCACCAGACTTCAACCGTCGCCATGGCGGCAAGCGTGCTGCTGTTGGTTCCCGGTTTTCCGCTGATTAATTCGGTGGCCGACATGTTCAAAGGGCATATTAATACCGGCCTCGCGCGATGGGCCATCGCCAGTCTACTGACGCTGGCAACCTGCATCGGCGTGGTGATGGCAATGACGTTATGGGGGCTACGCGGATGGGTGTAATCGATTTTCTGCTCTTGCTGGCGCAGGACATCGTGCTGTCGGCGATCCCTGCCGTCGGCTTTGCGATGGTGTTTAACGTGCCGCAGCGCGCGCTGCCGTGGTGTGCCCTGCTGGGAGCTATCGGCCACGCCTCGCGCTTCACGATGATGACCGCAGGTTTTAATATCGAATGGTCCACTTTCCTGGCGGCCATGCTGGTCGGCAGCATCGGCATTCAGTGGTCACGCTGGTATCTGGCGCACCCGAAAATCTTTACCGTCGCCGCCGTCATCCCAATGTTCCCCGGTATTTCAGCCTATACGGCGATGATCTCGGCGGTAAAAATCAGCCACTTTGGCTACACCGAAGAGATGATGATTACCTTACTGAGCAACTTCCTGAAGGCCTCGTCAATCGTCGGTGCGCTTTCGATTGGCCTGTCTATTCCGGGCCTGTGGCTTTACCGCAAGCGCCCGCGGGTGTAATCCTCAGGGCGGCACGGGAGAGTGCCGCCCTTCCCCTCGCTTGTGCTACTATGTGCAGTATTCGTGCGGTTTTCCCGCCCCCTTCCCGTGATTTTTCAGTATTGAGATAGTGTTATGTCTTCTCGTATTTTGACGCCCAACGTGATTGGTATTGAAGCCTTCGTGGCCGATCCCAAGGCGATCCTTGCGCAGACTCAGGGCGGCGCGGTCGCCGTGTTTGCTAACAATGCGCCCGCGTTTTATGCCGTCACGCCAGAGCGGCTGGCGCAGCTGTTGGCGCTGGAAGAAAAGCTTGCCCGTCCGGGCAGCGACGTGACGCTGGATGCCCAGTTCTTTGAAGAGCCAACGGCGGCGCCGGTCTCTGTACCGATGGGAAAATTCGCCATGTACCCGGGCTGGCAGCCCGACGCCGAGTTCCTGCGCCTTTCTGCGCTGTGGGGGATCGCCTTAAGCGAGCCGGTCACGCCGGAAGAGCTGGCGTCGTTTGTCGCCTACTGGCAGGCTGAGGGCAAAGTGTTCCACCACGTACAGTGGCAGCAAAAGCTGGCGCGCAGCGTTCAGATGGGCCGGGCGAATAATAGCGGCCAGCTGCGGCGAGACGTTAACGCGGTCAGCGAACCAGACCGCCAGATTCCACCGGGGTTCAGAGGTTGAGCATGAAAGACGTTGGCGAATTAATGAAGCGCCTGCAAAAAATGATGCCGGCGCATATCGAACCGGCCTTTAAAACCGGCGAAGAGCTGTTGGCCTGGCAGAAAGAACAGGGCGAGATCCGCGCAGCGGCGCTGGCGCGCGAAAACCGTGCGATGAAGATGCAGCGCACGTTTAACCGTTCCGGTATTCGTCCGCTGCATCAGAACTGTTCGTTCGATAACTATCGTGTCGAGAACGAAGGCCAGATGAACGCGCTGGCGAAAGCCCGCCAGTACGTCGACGAATTTGACGGCAATATCGCAAGCTTCATCTTCTCCGGCAAACCGGGTACCGGTAAAAACCACCTTGCCGCCGCTATCTGTAACGAGCTGCTGCTGCGCGGTAAGTCGGTGCTGATCATCACCGTGGCCGACATTATGTCCGCCATGAAAGAAACGTTCGGCAACCGGGAAACCAGCGAAGAGCAGCTGCTAAGCGATCTGAGCAACGTTGACCTGCTGGTTATCGATGAAATCGGCATGCAGACCGAATCGCGCTATGAGAAGGTGATTATCAACCAGATCGTCGATCGCCGTTCGTCATCTAAACGCCCGACGGGCATGTTGACCAACAACAACCTCGATGAAATGAATAAGCTGCTCGGCGAGCGGGTGATGGACCGTATGCGTCTTGGCAACAGCCTGTGGGTGATTTTTAACTGGGAAAGTTATCGCAGCCGCGTCACCGGCAAAGAGTATTAAGATACTTCCGATGAATGACAGGCGTATACTTATCACGTCTATTTATCATTGCACACGAGTACACCTCATGAAATCAGTAAAATCGATGCTTTGCCGCGTAATCATTGCCAGCGCGTTTGTTTCTACCGCTGCGGGCGCCGTATCGTTAAATGACCTGAGCAGCGCCGCCAGCCAGCTTGCCGGCAGCAGCAGCACGTCGCAGAGCGGCGGTTCTTCGCTCTCTTCGCTGACCAGCCTGCTTAACGGCGGTAGCCAGTCTCTGAGCGCCAGCAGCATGAACAATGCCGCCGGGATCATGGGGTACTGCGCGAAAGAAAAACTGGCTTCTGTTGCCAATGTCGATAACGTGAAAAACCAGGTACTGGATAAACTGGGCCTCAACACGGCAACCGAACAGAAGCAGGATACCGGCTATATGGAAGGCATTCAGGGCCTGCTGAACGCCAAAGACGGGCAGAAGCTTGACCTCGACAGCCTGGGCAACACCGAGCTGGGCAAAAAAGTGAAAGCCAAAGCCTGTGACTTCGTGCTCAAACAGGGCGTTAACTTCATTTCCTGATTGTCTTCGTGCGGCGAGCGCCCTGCTCGCCGCACAAAAAAAACTGTTCAAATAATAAACATATCTAAACCAATTCCGAATAACAACGCACTTTACTCACGTTAGAATTGCAGACAGATGACGGCACAATTACATTGTGAAGTCAGTTTCTGTTCAGCCAGAAGACCTGGCGCGCTTGAGGATGTCTAGTGTCAGAGTTGTTATCCATCGTTTTGTTCCTGGCCTCCATCGCCATTTACGCCTGTAAGGCAGGGCGTAATAAATGGTGGTTCGCCGCTACCTTAACCGTACTGGGCCTGTTTGTGGTCCTGAATATCACCCTGTACGCCAGCGACTACTTTACCGGCGACGGAATTAACGATGCGGTGCTCTACACGCTGACCAACAGCCTGACCGGCGCAGGCGTCAGTAAATATATTCTTCCCGGCATCGGCCTCGCTGCCGCTCTGCTCGCCGTCTTTGGCGCGCTGGGCTGGGTATTGCGCCGACGCCGTTCTCATCCTCATCATTTCGGCTACAGCCTGCTGGCGCTGATTCTGGCCGTTTGCTCAGTCGACGCCAGTCCGGCCTTCCGCCAGATTAGCGAGCTGGTCAAATCCCAGTCTCGCGACGGCGATCCGGACTTCGCGGCCTACTATAAAGAGCCGTCGAAGACAATTCCGAAGCCAAAGATGAATCTCGTTTATATCTACGGCGAGAGTCTGGAGCGCACCTATTTTGATGATGAGGCCTTCCCGAACCTGACCCCGGAGCTGGGCGCGCTGAAAAACCAGAGCCTGGACTTTAGCCACACCATGCAGCTGCCGGGCACCGACTACACCATTGCCGGAATGGTCGCCTCACAGTGTGGTATTCCACTGTTTGCGCCGTTCGAAGGCAACGCCTCGGCGTCGCTGTCGAGCTTCTTCCCGCAGAATATCTGCCTTGGCGATATCCTGAAAAACTCCGGCTACGAAAACTACTTCGTTCAGGGCGCCAACCTGCGCTTTGCCGGTAAAGATGTGTTCCTGAAATCGCACGGTTTTGACTATCTTTACGGTGCCGAAGAGCTGAAAACCACCGTCGCTGACCCGAGCTATAAAAACGACTGGGGTTATTACGACGATACCGTGCTCGACGAAGCGTGGAAGAAATTCGAAGCGCTGTCCCGCGAAGGCAAGCGATTCTCACTGTTTACCCTGACCGTCGATACCCACCACCCGGACGGCTTTATCTCCCGTACCTGTAACCGTAAGCGGTATGACATCAACGGCAAAGCCAACCAGTCGTTCAGCGCGGTCGCCTGTAGCCAGGAACATATCGCTGAATTTATCAATAAAATCAAAGCATCACCGTGGTTTAAAGATACCATCATCGTGGTTTCCTCCGACCATCTGGCGATGAAAAATACCGCCTGGGACG
This sequence comes from Kluyvera genomosp. 2, assembly GCF_036759865.1. Lineage (NCBI taxonomy): Bacteria > Pseudomonadati > Pseudomonadota > Gammaproteobacteria > Enterobacterales > Enterobacteriaceae > Kluyvera > Kluyvera genomosp. 2. The sequence continues at coordinate 31,282 of NZ_JAPKIA010000017.1, read as the reverse complement.
CCCTCAACAAGCAGGACCGCAGCAATCTGTTCTTCGTACTGCGCGGCGATAAGCCCGACGATCAGGACGTCATCGCGGTGAAGCGTAACACGATGGACAACGGCGCTACGGTGCTGGACATGCTGGGTGGCGACAACTTCATCGGGCTGGGGCGCAGTAGTCTGTCCGGAGAGTCGCTGTCGGAAGTGTTCCTCAACATGAAGGAAAAGGTGCTGGCGTGGAAGCCGGATATCATTCGCCTGTGGAATTTCCCGAAAGAGATCAAAACGTTCTCCATCGACGGCCAGAAAAATATGATTGCCTTCTCCGGCAGCCATTTCCGCCTGCCGCTGCTGCTGCGCGTGTCTGACAACCGCGTTGAGCCGCTGCCGGAAAGCGAATACTCCGCTCCACTGCGCTACCAGCTGGCCGATTTCGCCCCGCGCGATAACTTTGTCTGGATCGACCGTTGCTACAAGATGGCGCAGCTATGGTCGCCCGAGCTGGCGTTGTCTACCGACTGGTGCGTCTCACAGGGTCAGCTCGGCGGCGAACAAAAAGTGCAGCACGTCGACAAAGCGGTCTGGAACGGTAAGACCGATTTTCGCGACACGGTCATCGACATGGTGCGCTACAAAGGCAACGTGGATGCGCTCAAAACCGTCGATAACGATATTCGCTATAAGGCCGACAGCTTTATCTTTAACGTCGCTGGCGCGCCGGAAGAGGTGAAAAGCTTTAGCGGCATCTCCCGCCCTGAATCCTGGGGACGCTGGTCCAACGCACAGCTCGGCGATGCGGTAAAAATTGAGTATCAGCAGCCGCTGCCAAAACGCTTCGACCTGGTTATCACCGCTAAGGCCTTTGGCCCGAACGCCGATAAGCCCATCCCGGTTCGCGTCGGCGACAGCGAGCAAATGCTCACACTCGGCCACGACGTTACCACCACCACGCTGCACTTCGAAAACCCGTCGGACGCCAGTACGCTAGTGATCGTGCCACCTGACCCGCAGGCCACCAACGAGGGTAACATCCTCGGCCACTCGCCGCGCAAGCTCGGCATCGGGATGGTAGAAATCAAAGTGATTGCCGCAGAGGGTTAACGCCGGATGCACACGGGGGGCATATCGCCCCCCTTCTCGCCGCCCACTTCTGTAAAAATAAAAATCTATACAAAAATTATAAATCAGATTAAAACACTATATAAATTCAATTTGTATTTATAAATATACCAGTAAAAGCAAATTATTTAGCATTTATCAACACACAAAACTTTGGTAAATGTTGCTGCGTCATTATGCTCACTGGTTATAAATTCGAATCTATCCGCGTCTTAGATAACGAGAACATCGTTGCCTGGGAAGTGCTTTCCACCGCCTCTTCTCAGATTAACCTCGAGCTTTTTTTCAACAGCATGGCGCTCGACGCCCGGGTCGCCCTTTTCTTCGCGCAACTTGCGCACGTGGTCAATACCCCCGCATCCGGAAAATATTATCTGAACGCCAGCGCAGACGTTCTGCTGACGCCTGATTTTTTACAACGCCTTGGCGAAGAACCTGATGCAGCACAGCGCATCGCCATTGAGTTAACCGATCTCGACCAGCTCATGCTGCTCACGCCCGCCGACGGCAGGCGCCTGCGCGCACGCATCGACGCCCTGCGCAGCATGGGTTTTGCCGTTTGGGCTGACGACGTTCATCACGACATTCTGCCCTGCCTGGTTAAACAGGATTACCGCTTTTCGGGTGCCAAGATTGATAAGCACGCTTTCTGGACAGGCCGCCAGTGCAAAGAGCCCTTTCTCGAGCTGGCCCAGGGCTGCAAGAAAATTGCCGACGAGGTCCTTGTTGAAGGTATCGAAACGATTGCTGACTACCAATTAGCCTGTGATTCTCACGCTAATTATGGTCAGGGCTTTTTGTGGAATAAGTAACCAATATGTCTGCACCGTATGAACTGGTTGTTCTTAGTCAAAACTATTTCCTGTGGATGGGATTAAAGCATTCCGTTCCCTATATGATTAACCCGTACCCTGCGCTGCACTGGTTTAATGAAAAAACCAATAACAACGTATTCCAGCTGCGTGAAAAGATCCTGCGCAATAATAGCGACAGTAAATGGCTGATTATCACCGAAGATTATCGAGTACCAGAAGTACAGCAGATTTTACCGCCGGATCGCGCCTGCGTATTCAGCGATAAGCTGTCGATAAAGCAGCTCACCCAGCAGCTTAAACAGCCTGAGTTCCGCCGCACGCCGCATAAAGAAACGCCGCTTACACATTCAGAGATCCATATTTGCTTATTGATAATTATGGGTTTTTCTCCCAACGCTATCGCCGGGATGCTGCATAAATCGCCTAAGACGATTTATACACACCGTCGTAACGCAATGGCAAAGTTTCACTGCAATACGCTTGCAGAATTGCACCGAAAAATACGCAATATCGACAATCGTTCGCTTTATCAGTAATAACCAAAGGTAACAATATGCCCAACAAAGTAAAATATTACCGTATTGTCGCCTTCGAGAAATAGATGAGAAACGCGCAATGAACATTTTCATCACATTGTTAGGAATAGGCTGAGATTTAGCAAATAAAGATATCCTTATTTGTTAAGCCGAATTTATCCTCTGCCGCTGACCATTCCAGACCATACCCGTTAATGAGATCACGATATCTATTCATCTACTGGAGCTCACTTATGAAAAGGATGCCTGTCGTCATTTTCAGCTTGTTGTGTGTATTTCATCAAACCGCGCTGGCCGATAGTACGGCAACGACGACCATGCACGTTTCGCTGGAAGTCCTGAAGTCCTGCACGCTACAGGCCAGCGATCTGAATTTCTCCCGCCACGGTTCTGACGAGTCCAGTGAGATTAACGCAAGCACCCAACTGAGCGTGCTGTGCACCAACGGCACGCCGTTTGCTCTGTCAGCGGCCAGCAGTGATGGCGACAGCGACGGCACTTTCTGGCTTAAACCCGAAGACAGCAGCATCGGCGCGCAGAATATCGCCTATAAGCTCTATGCGGACGAAAGCAAGAAAACGCCGGTCAACGCCAGCGGCGGTATAGAAGGCACCGGCACCGGCCAGGCGCAGTCTGAAACAATCGTTGGCGTCATTGAGGCGGGGGCGCTGACCAACGCCAAAGCGGGCCTGTACAGCGACGACGTTACGCTGAATCTGGTGTACTGACATGCGCAGAACTGCCCTCTTTGCCCTATGCTGGCTTGCCGTCGTACTGCTGTTCGCCCGTTGCGCCATGGGCGCGACGCTGCAGGTGGCACCGGTTATGCTTAACCTTTCCACCGCCCAACGCGCCGGCGCGCTGTACCTGACCAACACCGGCAGTCAGCCGATTCATGCGCAGATCCGCGTTTATCACTGGACGCAGGCGCAGGGCAAAGACGTGCTCACGCTGACCGATGATGTGGTCAGCAGCCCGGCGGTGACCTCTCTGCTGCCGGGCCAGCAGCAGCTGGTGCGCATTGTGATTCTCAACCCCAGCGAGCGCCCTCAGGAACAAAGTTTCCGCCTGCTGGTCGATGAACTGCCCGGCGGTCATCAGACCGGCACCGAGCAAAACGGCGTCCACTTTCTACTGCGCTACTCCATTCCCCTCTTTATCGCCGCCGGGCAGCCGGGCAGTAAAAACGAGGCTGACCAGCTTATCTGTTCACAGCAAAACGCCGATATCTGGTGCAAGAACCGGGGAACCACCCACATCCGGCTCAGCAACGTTCAGGCGCTCAACGAACGCGGTCAGGTGGCAGAAAACCTCTCCGGCCTCGCGGGCTATGTCCTTGCGGGGCAGCAATTTAAGCTGCCGTTTAAACGCGGAAATCGTTCTTTGCTCTCCTCCCTGCGCGCGTATCTGAATGAACATACCCAAGCCAGCCTGCTTAACCTGCATCCTGCTGCTGTGGCTACTGGCAATGAAGCTCCACGCTGAGCCGCCGACCCCAAACACCCAGTACCTGTCCGTGACCGTAAACCACTACACCTACGATGGTTTGTGGGCCGTTCACGTGACGGGTAATGGGCTGTGGATAGCCGCTGCCGATGCGCAGAAGCTGGGCATTGCGCCAGAATCGTCGGCGAAGGGATGGCTCAATCTTTCGGCTATCGAGGGCCTTGAAGCCCACTTCGACAGCCTGCAACAGCAGCTGTCTCTCACCCTGCCTGAGCATGGGTTAACGCACGTTCAGCATCTGGAGAGCCGGCCGCGTCGCAGCGCGCAGTCTCTGCAACAGGCGCAGGAGATGGGCAACCTGACGCTGGACTATTCACTCTACGCCAGCGATCAGGCTGGGCAGCAGCAAACCAGCCTGCAAAGTCAGCTGCAAACTTCCGGCTGGCTGCCGGGGCAAATCAGCAGCACCATGAACAGCCGCTTTCTGCGTGGGCAGAGCGAAAATGGCGCCAGCCATACTCGCCTGATGACCACCTGGCAGCGCGATCTGCCGCAAAACCTGACCAGCGTGGCGCTGGGCGACAATATCACCACCGGCGTGAGCTGGAGCAGACAGGTGCGTTTTGCTGGCCTGCACCTGGCGCGCAATTTCCAGCTCGACCCGCAGCTAAACACCGCACCCCGCGCCCAGTTCAGCGATAGCGTGGCGCTGCCGTCGACGGTTGATTTATACATTGACGGTCTGCAGCAAAGCCACCAGCAGGTCAAACCGGGCGGCTACATTCTGGATACGCTGCCCACCTTTACCGGCAGCGGTCAGGCGCAGGTCGTGATCACCGATATTAACGGCCAGCGGCGAGAAGTGACGCTGGATTTATATGGTGCGCCGGAAATGCTGGCGCAGGGCGTGAGCAGCAGCTCGCTGGATATCGGCTGGTTACGCCAACACTACGCCGAACGTTCCAACGACTATGCCGCCTCCCCCTTGCTCGACGCCGGATGGCGCTACGGTCTGAGCAACAGCCTGACCGTAAGCGCGCACAGCGAACAGCATCGCCGGGCACACAACATCGGCATCGCCAGCGACTGGCTGATCTCACCGGCGGCTGGCATTGTCAGCGGCCACGCGGCTGCCAGCCAGAGCCCGCAGGGTGACGGTATAAAATGGGGCATGGGATACCAGTGGAACGCGCGCGGGTTCAGTTTTTCCACCAGCACCAGCCGTAGCAGCAGTGAATGGGCAGATATCGCCCGCGTCAGCGGCAGCCAGCCGATCACGCGCAACGATAACCTGTGGATCAGCCAGAGCGTTTCCGGCTGGGGCACACTCGGCGCGGGCTGGGTTCGCCAGGATGGCGCTCGCTACCTGAACATCAGCGGGTCAAAGTCCTTCCCGCATCGGGTATCAGCCACGCTAGGGTTCACCCATGCGCTCAGTAGCGGAGACAAAATCGTCCAGCTCATGTTCTCAATTCCGCTTGGCAACCGGGATTCGCTATCGCTACAGGCAGGTAGCCAATCGTCACGCTGGGATTATCGCCACCAGCCTGACTATCAACTGGGCGGCTGGTCGTGGCAGGTGAGTCAGAATACGGGCAGCACCCGTCAGGATCATGCGGATGCCGGCTATCTGGGGAGCTACGGTGAATGGCACGCCGGATTCGACCGCGACCAAAGCAGCACCAGCCGATACCTCAGCGGAGAAGGCTCGCTCATGTTGCTGGAAAGTCACCCCTATGCGCTGCGCTATAACCGTCAGGGGATCGCGCTGGTCTCTACCGACGGCATCGGCAATATCCCCATTGCCGTAGAAAATCGCCCGGCGGGCAGCACCGACGAACATGGCTATTTGCTGCTGACAGATTTACCGCGCTATCACAATGCCAAAATCTCGCTCGATCCGTTAAGCCTGCCGCCGGAAATCGCGACGCCCATCGTCGAGATGCACGCTCGCCCGGGTCTGAGCACGGCGGTGAAGGTCGATTTCCAGGTGCATCGCGCGCGCACCCTCTCAGCCCGAATTCTCGACCGTGGCCGCCAGCCGCTGCCGGTGGGCAGCGCCGTCAGCTACTCTGGCGGCGAATCTATCATCGGACGCGACGGGTTTATCTGGCTGGAGAACCCGCCGATGCCGGGTGCGTTACACATTCAGATGCCCACCGGCGGCTGTACCGTCAATCTGCCCGCCGCCGCATCTGACGCCGCGACGCTTAACCTCGGAACCTTACTGTGCCAGTAAAATCACCCATCTTCTTGCTGCTCCTGCTGGCATGTGCGTTGCTTTCGCGTCCTGCCGTTGCCGCCAGCTGCTGGATAACTCAGGGAGCATCGACCGTATTCGGTACGCTGGTCGCGGGTAACACCAGCTCGACGCAGACCAGCGTCAAATTCAGCTGCTACGCGGATTATGGTGAAACGCGCTACTTCAACGTTTGCCTCAGTAGCCTGGAAAGCGCCCCTTTCAAAATGACCTCTAACGGCGATAACGAAGGGAAACAGTACACCATGCTGTTTCGCCTGTTCAGCGCGCTGGATAACAGCCAGGAACTGACCTCCCTCGGCGCGGGGCGTGCGCTGCAAACCGCGCTGACGATAGGTGGCAACCTGACGTCCGGCGGCAGCTTTCCGCTGCTGGCGACCATTCCTTCCGGGCAAAACGACCTGCCGGTTCGCAGCTACTTCAACTACACTTTGGGACTAAAGCTGACCTGGAACAGCGCCACGCAAAAAGAGGCGCTGACCAGCTGCCAGGACGGCGCGTCGCAGGGACTGGCAACGGATTTATCGTCCAACGCCAGCGCAACGCTGTCCGACAGCTGTTTTATTCAGAGCGTCACCCCGCTCGATTTTGGCATCGTCGGCAGCACGGCGCTGACCGGACAGCTCACCTCTACGGCGACCCTTCGCGCGCGCTGCCCGGTGGGAACACGCTACACATTAGGCATCAGCGACGGTGCGCATGCCTCAGGAAGCCAGCGCCAGATGTGTAACGACCGGCAGCAGTGCCTGCAATATGCGCTTTGGCAAGACGCCTCCGCCACCGTTCCCTGGGGCGATCGGTCAGCAAGCAATACGATGGAGGTGACTCATCCCGATGGAAACGTGCAGTCTATTACCGTTTATGGCACGGTTCCGCCGCAAACGCTCTCCGGCACGGGGGCGTTTAGCGACGATGTTGTCATCACGCTCACTTATTAATCTATATTTTGCGCGGCTTGGATCAATGTTACCGATAACAATTCACGCTACAGTTGCCCTTCTCGCATCTGATACCTCTTTTATTTCCGCTCCGGATCGCCGACAAAAACCATGAAATATCTGCTGGCAGACGCCATCGTGTATGACAACGAGGATGGTTCACTCACCCTACACAGTGAAGGCTCCGAAAGCCAGACGCTGACCTGCACCGCGCAAACCATTCTGAACCTGCTGATCGCCCACCACGGCATGGTGGTCGAACGCGAGGTTTTTTTACAACAGGTGTGGGACGATCGCGGACTGCGCGGCTCGAGCAATTCGCTCAACCAATACATCAGCATTCTGCGTAAACTGCTGGCCGGCCTGGTGCCAGAGCGCCTGTTTATCGTCACCGTACCGAAAGTCGGATTTATGCTGAGCGCGGATATTGCCATCGTACCGCTCGGCGAACCGGAACCTGCACCGGTGGCCGTTCCCGCGCCTGCGCAGGCGCCAATTGTCGTCAAGTCCGCAGGACGCCAGAAACGGAACTGGATTGACGGCGTGCTCACCGCCGCGGTACTCGTATTCTGCACCGCCGCGCTGATCTGGAACGCACAGCGCCAGCAGTTTACTCCCCACCTGCTGACGCACATCGGTAGCTGCCCGGTCTATACGCTGACGCCGCTTTCCGATGTTTTCACCGAGCGAGCAAAGCGCCTGGTCATGCAAATAAAAGAGGCCGGAACGTTCACCTGCTTGCCCAGCGCCATTTTTTATTTTCATCCCCAGGACCCGGTATTTTACGGCGATAAAGGTCGTCTGGTACTGAGCCAGTGTTCCCAGTTCCGTGGCAAGGCCAGCTCCTGTCAGACGCTGTTTTTTTACGAGTGGTAGAGAGTGAAACAGAAAAAAAGACTTCTTTGCGTCATTGCCCTGAATGCCCTGTTGATCCTGGGCACCCTGCTGTGGATTGACCAGAGCACGCGTCTTTCCATGACCTGCCAGGGCAGCCTGACCTACAAAGACAGCAACCAGGATAATCATTTCACCTTCGAAGGCATGGTGGTCATGCACTTCACGCCGGACGGTACGGGCTATTTCAACGTCAACGGCGACGTCGTGACTAACGGCCAGAACTGGAAAGTCTCGCGCCAGGAGAGCTTTGACTGGCAGCACGTACATGAAATGTTTTACCAGCTGCACATTAAACAGGTCGAAAAATTTGGCCATGACAATGTCCCGGCAGGCATTTTTGAACAATACGCGCTCGGCATCACCTCCGGGCAAAAGCGGCTGCTGAACATTCGCAAAACTCCGGACGACGCCATCGTTATCAGCAATTTCTATTCACCGATTCTGGTGTGCACCCGTTAACCGTCGCATCGGTATGAGCGCGCAGGCTATACTCGGCCGATGATATACACCTTTCGCCCGACCGCCCCGGCGGAGATTACCGCCCTACCTGCCATTGAACGCGCCGCCGGGCAGCGCTTTCGGCAGGTACCCGAACTGGCCTGGCTGGCAGAAGGCCCGGTCATCTCGGCCGAGCGCCATCGTGAATACGTTGACGCAGGCACAAGCTGGCTAGCGCTGGTCGACGATCGCCCGGTGGGATTTTTGCTGGCTCAGGCGCAGGGTAACGTTCTGTTTATCGTTGAATTTTCGCTGCATCAGGCGTGGCAGGGGCGCGGCCTTGGCCGCCGATTAATGGACTATGTGATTGCCCAAGCGCGAGAAAAAGGCTTTCGTGCGCTGACGTTGACCACCTTTCGCACGGTGCCGTGGAACGGGCCGTGGTATGCGAAGCAGGGATTTGAATTTCTGGCGGACGAGACGCTCAGCCCATCGCTGAGGATGACGCTGGCAGAAGAAGCGGCGCACGGTATGGCGTATGAATCACGCTGCGCCATGCGCCTGACGCTAGGTTAACGCGCCCGTTAAGGGTGCGAAAATATCAGAACGTTTCCCAGTTTTCACCGCTGTCGGTGGCCGCCGCTTTGCGCAGCATCACCGGCGCTGGCGCTGCCGCGCTGGCCGATTCGCGCCCGGCGTTAGCCTGGCTCTGCTGAATGCGGAATACCGCCACCGCCTGAGTCAGGCGGCTGGCCTGCTCTTCCAGCGCCGCCGCAGCAGCAGCGGACTCTTCCACCAGCGAGGCGTTCTGCTGAGTGACGCGGTCCATCTCTGCCACCGCCAGACCGACCTGGTCGATACCGCGGCTCTGCTCATCGGACGCCGAGGCGATTTCCCCCATAATATCGGTCACGCGGGTGACTGCATTCACGATCTCATCCATGGTTTCACCGGCGCTTTCCACCAGCGTCGAACCGAGATCGACACGGTTAACCGAGTCTTCAATCAGGCTCTTAATCTCGCGCGCCGCCTGGGCGCTACGCTGCGCCAGGTTACGCACTTCGCCCGCCACGACCGCAAACCCGCGGCCCTGTTCACCCGCACGCGCGGCTTCGACAGCGGCGTTCAGCGCCAGGATGTTGGTCTGGAAGGCAATACCGTCAATCACGCTGATAATGTCGGCAATTTTCTGCGAACTGGCGGTGATATCACGCATGGTTTGCACCACGTTATCCACCACTTTACCGCCCTTCTGCGCGGTTTCTGACGCGCTCAGCGCCAGATGGCTGGCCTGACGGGCGTTTTCGGCGTTCTGCTTCACGGTAGCGGTCAGCTCTTCCATGCTGGCCGCCGTCTCCTCAAGGGAGGCCGCCTGCTGTTCGGTACGCGAAGAGAGATCGTTATTGCCCATCGCGATTTCGCTGGCACCGCTATAAATCGCATCGGCACCCTGACGGACTTCACCAACGGTGCGCGCCAGCTCGCCCTGCATATGACGCAACGAATGCGCCAGCTGGCCCATTTCGTTGTCGCTTTCCACGTCAATACGCTTCACCAGATCGCCCCCGGCAATATGGCGAATGCTGTCGATTAAACGATTCAGTGGCGCGATAAGCGTTTTGCGCACGCCCAGCCACACGCTGACGATCACCGCCAGCACCGCGATCATCACGCTAAAGAGGATCCACAGCGCTTGGGTATACGACGCATTGCTGTCATTCACCGCCAGATCGTACAGGCTGTCGTTCTGCTGCAGGTAGTTAACGTAGGCTTTCTCAAAGCCATCCTGATAACCCTGCGTCGGCTGGTCGAAGAAGTCGTTGATTTTGCCCGCACCGAGCAGCTTAATCAGCTCGGCCAGCGCGCCGTGGTAAATGTCGTAGTTGCGCTGAATTTCCAGCGCCGCCGCTTCGCTTTGACGCGGATCGCGCGGCATCGCTTCATACTCAGCCCAGCGTTTTTCCGCATCCGCCAGAGACTTCGTGGCAATCTGCATCAGCTCGGCGACGGTAGCACCGCTGCCAATGTTGTTCTGATCCATCATGTAACGAATCCCTGCGCGGTTCAGGGTATTACGGGTTTGCAGTAGCGCAACCCAGCTGCCGTTCAGCCCGGACTGCTGCTGACGCACCGTTTGCAAGATAGTGAAGTTCTCTTTGTCGTGCTTCAACGAGTTAAAGAACAGGCCCCCTGATACCATTTGCAACAAGCCAAATAACACCAAAACCAGCACGAGGCTGGTGACAATTTTGATACGTTTTAACATGTTTCTCTTTCCTCCAGACGAATAACGAATTTTCGGCGGGGAAAGGAAAAACTTTATAGAAAATGTGACTATTAACGCACCATGGCCTCAGGATAATCCGTAGGCCAGATGAGCAAAGCGCCATCAGGCGCCACCGCGCACATTGCCGGATGGCGGCATTGCCTTATCCGGCCTGCATGGCCCCGTACGTCGAATATCCCGTAGGCCAGATGAGCAAAGCGCCATCAGGCATCACCGCGCACATTGCCGGATGGCGGCGTTGCCTTATCCGGCCTACATGGATTCAGCCAGCGCGCAAATCTCATCGTACAGACTGCGGGAAAGTTCCAGCCCCTGCTGCTCGCTTTGCTGACGCGCCTGATAGCGACGCTCGCCCGGCAGTCGTGCACCCTGCGCCTGCATGCCGCTGAACAGCGTTTCGGCGCGCGCCAGATGCGCCTCGGCCTGCGCGCCCAGGAAGCGCTGTGGGTCCAGCGCCAGAATCAGCTCGCCGCCGTAAGGCAGACCGCCCGCGCCGTTGTCCCACGCCAGCGATTCGGCGCTGGTCATATCGCCAATCAGCGGCCCGGCGAACAGTTCCACCATCGCCGCCAGTGCCGACCCTTTGTGGCCGCCGAAGGTCAGCATCGCACCGTCGAGCACCGCCTGAGGATCGGTGGTCGGCTGGCCGTTGCTATCAATCCCCCAGCCCTCAGGAATCGACTTACCCGCCCGCTGATGCAGCTGAATTTCACCGCGCGCCGCCGCGCTGGTCGCCATATCAAAAATAAACGGCGGCTTGTCGCCGCGCGGCCAGCCGAAGGCAATCGGGTTGGTACCAAACAGCGGCTGCGTGCCCCCCGCCGGGGCCACCCATGCGTGGCTTGGCGTGCACGCATAGCCCACCAGCCCGACCTCGGTCAGCGGTTCCACGTCGGCAAACAGCGCGGAGAAATGCACGCAACGGTTGATCGCCAGCGCCGCAATGCCGCAGTGGCGCGCCTTCTCAATCAACAGCGGCAGCGCCTGTTCATAAGCGCACAGCGAATAGGCGCCGTGGGCGTCGGCTTTCACAATCGCCGGAGCCTGATCGACGATGGTCGGCTCAGCGTCCGGCGACACTTTGCCTTTGCGCAGGGTTTCGACAATCCCCAGCAGACGCCACAGGCCGTGCGATGCACAGCCGTCGCGTTCGCCCGCCGTCACGTTGCGCGCAATGGCGTCGGCGTGAGGCTGTGAAAAACCGTTGGCGCGCAGGACCTCGAAGGCCAGCGTGTAAGCGTCGTTGAGTGCGATGTTGACCGTTGTCATGTAAATCTCCGTATTATTGTTGTACTGGCATAAAGCGTAGACGGAGGCGCAGGTTTTACTTGGTTAACGTAGTGATTTAAATCACATTAATTTCCAGAGGCGCCGTCGATGTTCTGCGCAAACTCTATCACGCCTTTAATCAGCCGTGGATTATTGATGACGTCACGCTCAAAGGTGCTACCCAGTTCGCTAAAGCGCAACCGATGGGTCAGCAGCATCTCAGCACTCAGCGCGCCGCTGCGCATCAGCTCGCCGACGCGAACAAAATCTTCAGCGGTGGCATTGCGGCTGCCCATCAGGGTGGTCTCTTTTTTATGAAACTCCGGATCGGAAAACTGCAGGTCGCCTTTAAACAGGCCGACAAATACGATGCTGCCGCCGTGGCGGATCAGATCCACCGCGCGATTCATCGACTGCGGGCTGCCCGTGGCATCCACGATCTTGTGCGCCAGATTGCCGCCAAACAAAGCGCGTAGCCGGGCGTCAAAATCCGCCGCCAGCGGATCGAGCGTCGGAAGATCCAACTGCGCCGCCACGTGTGCGCGCCGATCGCTGCTGACATCCGCCACCGCCACCCGCGCGCCTTCGGCTTTGGCAATCGCCGCTGCGCCCAGGCCAATTGGCCCCGCGCCAACCACCAGCACTTCGTCGCCCGCCTGCACCGCTGCTCTGCGCACCGCATGAGCGCTGATGGCAAACGGTTCAATTAGCGCCACGGCCTCCGGCGCAATGCCTTCCGCCAACAGGATGTTTTGCTGCGGTACACACAGAAACTCGCTAAAACCACCGTCACGATGCACGCCGATCACCGCGATATTTTCACAGCAGTTGTCGCGTCCACTCTGGCAGGCGCTACAGGTATGACAGGCTACGTAGGGGATTACCGCCACCTGCTGGCCAACCCGCCATGTCTGAACGGCGCTCCCCACCTCAACAATATCGCCACAAATTTCATGGCCTAATACCCGCGGGTAGCTGAAAAAAGGCTGTTTGCCTCCCCACGCATGGATATCCGTACCGCATATTCCGACCGTTTTTATTTTTATTAACACCTCATCTTTTTGTGGTTTTGGAATATTCCGCGACTGCCACGCCCATTCTCCGGGTTGCTGACAAACTAACGTTTTCATAATAATCATTGGGGCTTCTCCTTTTATGTTCTCCTTGTTATTGTGGATTTCGCGGTAATTCCGTATCAGTGCAACAAATTCTTGTGAATGCCAACGCAGAAATAGGTTTTAAATTCGTTTTTAATCATTATCAGGAGGATGCAGCATGAGCCGTTCGCAGAATTTACGTCGTAGCGTGGTGAATCAGATTATCGATGGTATCGCCCGCGGTCATATTCCTTCTCCGCTGCCGGTGCAGTCGGCGCTGGGCGAGATGTTTAACATCAGCCGCACCACCGTCAGGCACATTCTCACCCACCTGCAGCAGCGCGGCGTGCTGGAGAAAATTGGCAAAGATTACATCGTGCTACGCAAACCTGATGCGCTGGACGGCTTTGAGTGCACCCAGGCGCCGCTCGAAGAACAGACGCAGATTTTTGAACAGGCATTTTTTTCAATGATTAACCAGCGGCAGCTAAAGGCCGGGGAAGTGATGAGCGAAATTGCCCTGGCAAAAATGGCCGGCGTCAGCCCGGTAGCAGCCAGAGAATATTTGCTGAAATTTGGTCGCTATAATCTTATCGTCAGCGAAAAGCGCGGTCTTTGGCGCATGAAAGAATTTGACCGCCCCTACGCCGAGCAGCTTTTTGAATTACGCGAAATGCTGGAATTACACGCCCTTCAGCGCTTTCTTAATTTACCCGACGGCGACCCTCGCTGGCTACAGGCAAAAACATTACTGGAGCACCATCGGCAATTAAGAGATCGTATTGGTGACAACGTAAAAACATTCTCCCAGCTTGACCGGGATTTTCATGCCTTATTGCTTTCGGCCGCCAACAATATATTTTTTAATCAGTCACTGGAAATTATCTCGGTTATTTTCCACTTCCACTATCAGTGGGATGAAAGCGATCTTAAACAGCGCAATATTATCGCCATTGATGAACACATGATGATCCTGACAGCGCTGATCTGTCGTAACGAGATCGACGCCACCCTGGCGCTGCGCAACCATTTAATGACGGCGAAGCAGTCGATGATCCGTTCGATCGATCAAACTGCCCGCCGCCGCTCCCACTAACGCAACGGCTTCACCTGCCGCTGCTGTGCATCCTGATCGCCCATAAAGTGGCCAATCGCCAGCAGCATCTCCAGCGCCTCGTGGCGGCGCAGATAGCGGCGTGGGCGGAAGCGGCCTTCCTCATCGCAGCGCATAAAACCAAAGGCCACCGCGCGCTGAGCATTGGTAAGGTAGATATCGCGCAGAATGCGCCCGTCGGTAAAGGTCGATTGCAGCATCGTGGAGGCGTTACGGTACGACACGCCGCAGCTCATCATGGCCACCGTCGCCGCCTCTTCGCGACGCATCGGGCGGTCGGGCAGGAATTTCCCCTGCACCAGCGCCATCATGCCGCGCTGAATCAGGGCGGCAATGCCCGGATACCAGACGGAATCCGGCGCAATATCCTGGATGACGACCCCATTCGACGGCTGATACTGCAATCCCCACAGGCGAATGATCATCTGCGCCAGCTCAAAGCGGGTAATACATTCCGCGCCGCCTTTCTCTTCGATCACCCCGCGCGCGCGCAAAATACCGGCATTAACCGAATGGCTGCTCGCCAGATCGATGCTGCCCTCCGGCTGAATCAGCCACGGCTTACTCAGCAGGCTCATCTCTCCGTGGTTTACCCGACAGCGTACAAAACGCCCGGCCATCGTCGGCGTGAGCGCCAGAATATCGCCCTCGCCCAGCGGCGTCATTGGCCCTTCCGCCGTTTTTCCCAGCCACCACGAATAGCGCAGGACCGCATCGTCATTGCCCGGCAGCTGCGCAATCGCCCGTAGATAGTCGCCCACCTGCGGTAGCCCGCGAATAAACAGCTGCACCGGGCGCGGATAGGCCAGCCCGTTAATGGTGACATTTTCCATCTTCACGCCGCTGCCCCAGTGGGCGGCGTGCAGCGGATGCTCAACGTCGGTGATGCGAATATCCTTCAGCACCAGCCCTTCAATTGGCGACTGTGCCAGCCCTTCGATAAACAGGCCGTATTCGCCGCCGCTCGCTTCCAGATCTTCAACCACGATATTGCGAAAACGCGGCAGATGGCTGCCGTAAACGCCCTCGGCATAGTTCATGGTGGCGTGGACCACCGCATCGCGCACCCGCTTCACCCGCGAGTGGCGCAGCCAGACGTTTTCAATCACCCCGCCGCGCAGGGCGTTAGCTTTGAGGCGCAGCGGGTAAGTCAGCGCCGGGCTATCAAATTCATTGCCCACGGCGAACACGTTGCGGATACCGCCGCTCATCTCGCTGCCTAACGCAATGCCGCCGTGGCCATCGGCAAAACGGTTATGGCGGATGATGATGTTCTCACAGGGAATATTGGCCTCACGGCCGTCGCGATCGCGCCCGGACTTAATGGCGATGCAGTCATCACCGGAGTCAAACAGGTTATCTTCAATTAATACATCGCAGCAGCTTTCCGGGTCGACGCCGTCGTTATTGTGGCCGTGGGAGCGCAGCGTCATGCGCCGGACGGTAACGTTGCGGCACAGGACCGGGTTCACCTGCCACATCGGCGAATTGCGCAGCGTAACGCCTTCCAGCAGGACGTTCTCACAGCGCAGGGTCTGAATAAACATCGGCCGCAGGTAGTGGCCGTCGCCAAAACGGCGCTCGGCGACCGGCACGCCGTTGAGGTTCATTTCGCGCAGACGCAGGCTGGCGGGGCGCTGCAGGTTGCGGGCGGAGGTCGACCAGGCGTGCTCAATCTGATGCGTCCAGTGCCACCAGACGCTGTCGCTGGCCTGACCGTCCAGCACGCCCCGCCCGGTCAGCGCAATATTCTGCGCATCGCAGGCATAAATCAGCGCCCGGTAGTTCCACAGCGGCGAGCACTCCCAGTGGCCGAAAGCCAGCGGGTAGTGCGCTTCGGTGGTCTCGGTCGTGAACAGCAGCACGCTCTGTGGGCTATCCAGATGCAGGTTTATATTGCTGAGCAGCGCCAGTGAGCCGGTAAGATAGCGACCGGCTGGCACCACCACTCTGCCGCCGCCCTGGCGGTGGAGATGAGCGATCGCCCGCTGAATTGCCTGGGTGTCCAGCGTGACGCCGTCGCCGACGGCGCCAAAATCGCGCACGTTCACCTCGGCTGAAGGAATACGCGGATCGTGGATCCGCGCCAGAATTTTTTGCTCTTCCTCGACGCTCAGCACCGCGCTGGGGTTTGTCGTCATGACCTTGTCCTTAAGTTATCCGTTTAGATGGGCAAGCGCTTCCCCTAGCGCCAGCATGGCCAGCGACTGCCCGTAGGCGCGCTGACGAACGCGGATATCCAGATAGTGCTGGAGGTCGCGTCCTACCGATGTGCCAGCCGACACGTCAGCCACTTCCCCTTGATCGTTAATCCGTGCAATCAGCGCCTGGATGCCCGCCCACCCCGCATCACGGCAGCGGTTGTCCAGCAGCCCCAGCCGCGCGCCTTTCAGCAGCGCGTAGGTCAGCCCGGCGGTACCCGACGCTTCCTGATAGCTTTCAGGGTGATCGATTAACGTCGACCACATCCCGTTGTTATGCTGGTAGTGCACCGCCGCCTGCATCTGGCGGACAAATGCTTCGCGGATAAAGCGCGTATTGGCGTTATCGGCATTCGCCATCTCGAGAAAATCGACGCTGCCCACCGCCGCCCAGCCGTTACCCCGCCCCCACAGCGCCGCGCCGTAGTTGTTGCGTTCGATAAAGCTCCAGCCGTGCATCCACAGTCCGCTACGGCGGTCGACGAGATATTTGATGTGCAGTAAGAATTGATACGCCACATCGTCCATGTAGTGCGGTTTATTGAGCAGCTGTGACGCGCGGGCGTGGAACAGGCCGCTCATAAACAGCGTATCGACCCACAGCTGCTCTTCGTTGAGATGATCGCTGGTGCAGTGGGTGTAGCCGTTTTCCTGGGTGCGCAGCAGACGCGTGTCGATCCAGTCGGCGTAGTCGGCGATATCCGTCAGCCAGCCGGTTTCGCCGAGTTCCGCCGCCATGCAGGTGGCGGTCAGCATCGGCGCCATGCGGTTGATGTTTTTCTCCGGCAGCCCTTCAGCCATCCGCCGGGAGAACCAGCCGTTCAGGTAATCGAGGTAACGCGGCTCGCGGGTAATCTGATACAGACGCCAGATGCCGTAAATGCCCACCCCCTGCGACCAGTCCCAGTTTTCAATCGACAGGTCAGAAGCGATAACCTTCTGTTTTTTTAGCTCAGCGTCGTTGGTGCGCACCACAATCACTTCATTAAACAGCGTATCCAGCTTGCTTAAAATCGACTCTTTTAATAATTGCGACATAACCACCTCAATTACATGATCTTTTTCAGGACGCGCTGCGCGCGCTGGGGAAATTCATCGGCCAGTTGTTCAAGGGTGAGCTGCCCGTAGTCATAGCGCTGAACCGCATCGAGGAAGTAGGACAACAGCTGTGGGTTTTCAAACCACGGCGACGGCTCAATTTTGCCCATCAGCTGGTCTACCTGCGCCAGCCCCTGCACCTGGATCTGGCTGTTATCCAGCACGCCGTCCTGTTGCAGGACTTTTACCGCCTCGGCGCTCAGCGGCACGCCGCGCTGGAGGCCCATGGCTTTAATCCCCTGTGGGTCGTTGAGCAGGAAGTTAATCAGCTTCGCCGCCAGTTCCGGGTGTTTGCTGTTTTTACCGATGGAGAACATCATCGCCGGTTTAAAGAAGATGCCCGCATCGGTTGCCCCTGGCAGCATCGGATACGGCCCCACTTCCAGATGCGCAGGCGCGCGCAGGCTACCGGCAAAGGTACCGTCGGTGCTCCAGGTGTGGACGCCGCCGATTTTGCGGTCCAGCCATGGTTTAATTTCCCAGGCGTTGGCTTTGCCGAAGGCCGAGAGATATTTCATGGAAGGAATAACATGGTTATCCACCAGCTTTTTGTACATGCCGAAATAGTCCAGCCACTGTTCGCGGCTGTAGGTAAAGGCTTTTTTCTGCGGGTCGATCATCGGGATGTTGTATTTCTGCACCATATAAGAGTTCAGAAACGTCATGATGGTGGTGTCATGATTAGCGAGGATAAACGGGTAGTAGTCGTCTCCCAGCGTATTTTTAAACGCCGGACCGGCGGCAATCATCTGTTCCCAGGTCTGCGGGTAGGCAACGCCCGCTTTTTTCCACAGTTCCGGGTTGTAGTACATCGAACGCCCGGTCATCGCCACCGGCACACCGTTCAGCTTGCCGTTCATCGTCACCAGTTGCTTGCCCTGGCTGGAGAACTGGCTGAGGTCGATATTCGCCGACTGGCGGTTAATATCGTAAAACCCGTCGCCGTTCTTCGAGAACATCACCAGCCAGTTCCAGTTAATCTGCATCACGTCCGGTTCGGTATTGCCCGCCAGTTGGGTGCTCAGGCGGGATAAATAGCCGTCCCAGCCGCTGGGCTCGGTATTGATTTTAACGTCCGGGTTTTGCGCTTCGAAGGCTTTAATCGCCTCAGTGGTGGCCTGATGGCGCTGGTTGCCACCCCACCACGACATGCGTAATTCCGTGGCGGATTGCCCCACCGCTGGCCACAACATGCCCGCTCCCAGAACCAAACAAAGTGCTTTTAGCCGCATATTTTTCATTGTGTTCATCCTTTTTATGGATACAGGTCGGCAGGCTGCATGGCTCACCGGCCGGGTTGAGCCAATAGTCGGGAAAACGCGGCGGCGGGGAGAGGGTCATCACGCTGAGTTGTGATCAATTAGTGACAATAGTGTTTTTTATTGGTTTTTAATCATACGTAGTTGTGCGCAGAGAAACGGCAACAGGAAAAAAACTTGCGATCTCAATCACATATTTTGCCGTCGAACAAAGGTTGTCCAACCGCTTACCGCGAAAAGCAACCGCTTAGCCCTCACTTTCAACCGCTCACGCATTTACCCAACTTTACGCGCGCGTATCTCTGACAAACTCATCATCAGAATCAATACCTCCTCAATCCCCAAACGCAAAAAACAACGGCAGCTTCGGCTGATTATTAATCTTAAAAAAACCAGGTTTTACTATGGATACGAAAAAGCTATTCAAGCACATACCCTGGGTGATTCTCGGAATCATCGGTGCGTTTTGCCTCTCGGTCGTCGCCTTACGCCGCGGTGAGCACGTCAGTGCCCTGTGGATCGTCGTGGCGTCGGTTTCTGTTTATCTGGTGGCCTATCGCTACTACAGCCTGTACATCGCCCAGAAGGTGATGAAGCTCGACCCCACGCGCGCAACGCCGGCGGTCATTAACAACGATGGCCTGAACTACGTGCCGACCAACCGCTACGTGCTGTTCGGCCACCACTTCGCCGCTATCGCCGGTGCCGGCCCGCTGGTTGGGCCGGTGCTGGCCGCGCAGATGGGCTACCTGCCGGGTACGCTCTGGCTGCTGGCGGGCGTGGTGCTCGCGGGCGCGGTGCAGGACTTTATGGTGCTGTTTATTTCCACGCGCCGTAACGGTTCGTCGCTGGGCGAAATGGTCAAAGAAGAGATGGGCCGCGTGCCGGGCTCCATTGCCCTGTTCGGCTGCTTCCTGATTATGATAATCATCCTGGCGGTGCTGGCGCTGATCGTGGTGAAAGCCCTGGCAGAAAGCCCGTGGGGCGTCTTCACCGTCTGCTCAACCGTGCCGATTGCGCTGTTTATGGGTATCTACATGCGCTTTATCCGCCCGGGCCGCGTCGGCGAAGTGTCGGTGATGGGTATCGTGCTGCTGGTCGCCTCTATCTACTTCGGCGGCGTGATTGCCCACGACCCGTACTGGGGCCCGGCGCTGACCTTTAAAGACACCACCATCACCTTCGCGCTGATTGGCTACGCCTTTATCTCTGCCCTGCTGCCGGTATGGCTGATTCTGGCACCACGCGACTACCTCGCGACCTTCCTGAAAATCGGCGTTATCGTTGGCCTAGCGCTCGGCATCGTGATCCTCAACCCGGATCTGAAAATGCCAGCCGTGACCCAGTACATCGACGGTACCGGTCCACTGTGGAAAGGCGCGCTGTTCCCGTTCCTGTTTATCACCATCGCCTGTGGCGCCGTTTCTGGCTTCCACGCGCTGATCTCCTCCGGCACCACGCCGAAGCTGCTGGCGAACGAAAACGATGCGCGCCTGATTGGTTATGGCGCGATGCTGATGGAATCCTTCGTGGCGATTATGGCGCTGGTTGCGGCATCTATCATCGAACCGGGCCTCTACTTCGCGATGAACACGCCTCCGGCGGGCCTTGGCATCACCATGCCAAACCTGCATGAAATGGGCGGCGAGAACGCGGCGCTGATTGCCGCACAGCTAAAAGATGTGACCATTCACGCTGCTGCCACCGTCAGCTCCTGGGGCTTCGTGATTTCGCCAGAGCAGATCCTGCAAACCGCGAAAGATATCGGCGAGCCTTCCGTATTGAACCGCGCAGGCGGCGCGCCAACCCTGGCTGTCGGTATTGCGCACGTGTTCCACAAAGTGCTGCCGTGGGCGGATATGGGCTTCTGGTACCACTTCGGTATTCTGTTCGAAGCGCTGTTCATCCTCACCGCGCTGGACGCCGGTACCCGTGCGGGCCGCTTTATGCTGCAAGATTTGCTCGGTAACTTCGTGCCGTTCCTGAAGAAAACCGACTCGCTGGTCGCTGGCGTGGTTGCGACGGCGGGCTGTGTCGGTCTGTGGGGTTATCTGCTGTATCAAGGCGTAGTCGACCCACTGGGCGGCGTGAAGAGCCTGTGGCCGCTGTTCGGTATTTCTAACCAGATGCTGGCCGCCGTGGCGCTGGTGCTCGGCACCGTCATCCTCGTGAAGATGAAACGCAGCAAGTACGTGTGGGTGACCATCATTCCGGCAGTATGGCTGCTGATCTGCACCACCTGGGCGCTGGGCCTGAAACTGTTCAGCACCAACCCGCAGATGGAAGGCTTCTTCTTCATGGCTAGCCAGTACAAAGAGAAGATTGCTGCTGGTGGTGAACTGACTGCACAGCAGATTGCCAACATGAACCACATCGTTATCAACAACTACACCAACGCAGGCCTGAGTATTCTGTTCCTTGTGGTGGTGTACAGCATCATCTTCTACGGTTTCAAAACCTGGATGCAGGTGCGCAATAGCGATAAACGTACCGACAAAGAAACGCCGTATGTGCCGGTACCGGAAGGCGGCGTGAAGACCTCTTCACATCACTAACCTCTATGCCGGATGGCGCTGCGCTTATCCGGCCTACAAAAAGTGCATTAGTGTAGGCCGGATAAGGCGCTAGCCGCCATCCGGCTTTATTCATATCTGGATGAGACAATGTTTGGTAACTTAGGTCAGGCAAAAAAATACCTCGGTCAGGCGGCAAAAATGCTGATTGGCATTCCGGATTACGACAACTACGTCGAACATATGCAGACCAACCATCCGGATAAACCGTACATGACCTACGAAGAGTTCTTCCGCGAGCGCCAGCAGGCGCGCTACGGCGGCGATGGAAAAGGCGGCATGCGCTGCTGTTAAAGGAGACATCATGGCACCGATTGCAGTTACCCTACTTACCGGTTTCCTCGGCGCGGGCAAAACCACCCTGCTGCGCCATATCCTCAACGAACAGCACGGCTTTAAAATTGCCGTGATTGAAAACGAATTCGGCGAAGTCTCCGTCGACGATCAGCTGATTGGCGACCGCGCCACGCAGATTAAAACCCTGACCAACGGCTGCATCTGCTGCACCCGCTCTAACGAACTGGAAGACGCGCTGTTAGACCTGCTCGATAATCTCGACCAGGGCAACATCAGTTTCGACCGCCTGGTGATTGAATGCACCGGCATGGCCGACCCCGGCCCCATCATCCAGACCTTTTTCTCCCACGAGGTGCTGTGTGAACGCTATCTGCTGGACGGCGTAATTGCGCTGGTCGACGCGGTGCACGCCGACGAGCAGATGAACCAGTTCACCATCGCCCAGTCGCAGGTTGGCTACGCCGACCGTATTTTGCTGACCAAAACCGACGTCGCCGGTGAGGCCGAAAAGCTGCGCGAGCGTCTGGCTCGCATCAACGCCCGCGCGCCGATTTACACCGTCACCCACGGCGATATCGACCTGAATCTGCTGTTCAACACCAACGGCTTTATGCTGGAAGAGAACGTGACCTCGAAGCCGCGCTTCCACTTTATGGCCGACCAGCAAAACGACGTGTCGTCGATTGTGGTCGAACTGGATTACCCGGTGGATATCAGCGACGTCTCCCGGGTGATGGAAAACCTGCTGCTGGACTTTGCTGACAAGCTACTGCGCTACAAAGGGATGCTGTGGATTGACGGCGAACCGAACCGCCTGCTCTTCCAGGGCGTACAGCGTCTGTACAGCGCCGACTGGGACAGGCCGTGGGGCGATGAAGCGCCGCACAGCACACTGGTGTTTATTGGCATTCAACTGCCGGAAGCAGAAATTCGCGCGGCATTCGCCAGCCTGAAAAAATAACCCGTAGCCCTGCCTGAATCACGCCCCCCTCCGCCCGGAAGGGGGTAATTAAATGCGTAGAAATGTAAATATCCATTTTTATTCATGACAATTGGAATATTTTTGGAAACTATTAGAAAGACAATTAATTCACTGCCAACCAATATCCCCCGCTCTGTTCAAGGTACGTTTAGCCAAAAACTAAACGGGCGCTAAACGTCAAAACGCTAATTATTGACGCAGGTAAAAACAAACAGACAAGCAACAAAAAAATACCATGCCCACTACAATTCCAGTATTAAAAATCGACATGAGTCACATTTGCAGAAGTAAAATCCACTTGTTAAGGTGTCCTCAGATTAATTTTATGACGAGGAATAAACCATGAAAAAGCTTAATATCCTGCTCCTTTCCGCTCTGACCGCCGTATCCGGTTCCGCACTGGCGATGGGCGGTAGCCTTGAGCAGGGTAAAAACTTTACCAACCTGAATCTGGAAATGGGTAAATCCTCATCTGGCCTGTACGCAGAAAGCAACTGGCTGAAAAACACCGACGACGGCACCCAGACCGGCGGCGTGGGCGCAGGCTATAACCTGGAAGTCGGCCCAGTGATGCTGAACGCAGGCGCGAAAGCTATCTACATCGGCCCGAAAAAAGGCGATAACGGCGTGGCGTTCCCTATCGGCGGCGGCGTTAGCGTAGCCCTGACCGACAGCATCCGCGTATTTGGCGAAGGCTATGCCGCGCCGGAAGGCCTGAACAACAGCGTGAAAAACTACGTTGAAGCCAACGGTGGCGTAAGCTGGTCGCCAATTTCACTGGTCACGCTGAAAGTGGGCTATCGCCACGTCAGCGTTGACGGCAAAGACGGCCGTCCAAACCACACGCTGATTGACGGCGCTTACATTGGCGGCGGCGTAAACTTCTAACGTTACCCACTTCCCAAAAAAACCTGCCAGATGGCAGGTTTTTTTATGGCTGCCGCTATTGGCGCACTACCACCAGCTTCTGGTTCACAAACTCTTTGATCCCCAGATCCGACAGCTCGCGCCCGTAGCCGGAACGCTTCACGCCGCCAAACGGGAGTTCAGCCGCGGTATCGGTGAGCCAGTTGATGTACACCATCCCGGTCTCAATGCGCGAGGCCATTTTCTTCGCCCGTTCAATATCCGGGCTAAAGACCGCGCCGCCCAGCCCGTAGTGGGAATCATTGGCCAGAGCTACCGCTTCATCATCGCTCTTCACCACGTAAATCTGCGCGACAGGGCCGAAGAACTCTTCGAAATACGCCGGGTTATCGCGGGAAATGTGGGTCAGGATGGTGGGCTCGAAGAAACTGCCGTCACGCTGCACCGGCTTACCGCCGAGATGTAGCTTCGCGCCGTTTTTCACTGCTTCATTGACCTGTTTGGTCAGCGTCTCCAGCGCGTCTTTTGACGACAGCGGGCCAAGCGTGGTGCTTTCATCCAGCGGGTCGCCAATTTTTGCCTGCTTAAACGCCTCAGTAAACTTGCTCAGGAAAGCATCGGCAATTTTCTCATGCAGCACAAAACGTTTTGCCGCGGTACAGACCTGCCCGGCGTTGTTCAGGCGGGCATTGACGCCGATTTTCACCGCTTTATCGAGGTTGGCATCGTCCAGCACCACGAAGACATCGTTACCGCCCAGCTCAAGGGTCGATTTCTTAATGTGCTTCGCCGCCTGTGCCGCCACCACGCTGCCCGCCTTTTCAGAACCGGTCAGCGCTGCACCCTGCACGCGGTCGTCGGCAATAATGTTGGCCACCTGATCCTGCGAGATGTACAGGTTCGCCCACGCCCCTTCCGGTGCGCCCGCTTCACGCACCAGGTGCGCAAAGACCTCTGCGCAGTGCGGCACAATGCTGGCATGCTTCGCCAGCACCGGGTTACCTGCTGCCAGGTTCGGGGCCAGCACGCGCATCAGCTGGTAATAAGGGAAATTCCACGGCTCAACGGCCATTAGCACGCCGATAGGATGGTGTTCAACCCAGGCCTCGCCGAGCTCGGATTTGTACTTCACCGGCGCGAGAAACTGCTTCGCGTTGTCGGCATAGTAGCGGGCAATTTGCGCGCATAGTTTCACCTCGCCGCGACTTTGGGCGATCAGTTTGCCCATCTCCTGGCTGGCAATCTTCGCCAGCTCCTCAACGCGGGCATCTATCAAATCGGCTAATTTGTGGAGTACCGGCAGGCGCTGGTCGATATCCCCTTTTGCCCAGTCGGAATGGTAGAGCGCATCGGCCGCTTTCAGCGCCGCTTCAACGTCCGCGTCGGTATGAGAAGGGTATGCTTTGATAAGCTGGTTAGTGGCAGGATTAACTGTCTGGTAAGCCATCGTGAATCTCCTTGTTTTTACCGCTTAGGGTATTAAGGGTAGTCAATCTGGCTGGCTGCGGACGTAAAGTTGGGTATAAACGGAGGTTTCCGAATAGGCATCCCCCGCCGGACAAAACGGGGGATGACAGGGAAAAATTACCACTTCACCTGTAACACTTCCTGCGATTCCTTATGCGACTCCACCTCTTGCGGCGTTAACCACAGCGATTTACGCCCGAAGGTTTCGTACATTTTTAGCTGATCGTCATAGTGCTTATCCGCCTTGCCGTCCGGGGCAATAAACCCGCTTTGACCCGGCGCAACCACGTCCCAGGCAAGCACCGGGCTTTTGCTGGCCGACGGCGAGAACACGATCATGTCATTTTCCGTGCCGCGGTTCTGGTATTCCGCCTGATGACGCGCTTCATCCGCCGCCGCCTGCGGCACGCCGAAGAAGTTATTGGCCCGGAAGGTCAGCGCCATCGCCGGCGTTTTCCAGCCGTTCAGGTCGTTGCCGTAGCGCTTTGACAGCGTCTGCCAGGCATCGTCCAGCGCCGCCAGCACCACCTCGTGCTGCGGTTTTCCGCCAAACAGATCGACCGCCTGCGGAATCGGCGACTTCTCGCCCTGCAGCGCTTCGTAAAGGATCTTCGCCCCTACGCTGATGTTCAGCGAGCCGGTTGGCCCGTCCTGCGTCGTCTCATAGCCGCTGGCGCTGTACCAGTCACCGAACGGCTTCGGTACCGCCGTCACAACCGTGCGTTTCAGCATACTGGTCAGCCAGGCGTTGAGAATCGCCGAGCCCGGCTGCTGATAGGTTTTACCGCCTTCGTTGAGCAGGTTGCTGCCATCCCAGCCGGTTAGTTTATCCACCAGTTGGCGACGCGGGTCGCTCACCGGCAGGCCCGCCGTCGCGTCCTTGAGCGTCGGCAGGAAGAGCCGCAGGTTCAGATCCTGACGGCTGGTTTTGCGGATCACATCCCAGGCCTGATCGGCGGTAAAGCGCGGTTGCTTATCAAGAATGCGGTTAATCTCGGTCACGCGATCCGCGCCGCCCCACAGGAAGGCAAACAGATCGGATGCCGGATAATCTTTTTGCGGTGAGTTGTTCCAGTTGGCGATATAGCCCGACTGCGGGTTATACACTTTCGGGTTCAAATCAAAAGAGAGCAGCCCCTTCCAGTCCCACTTTCCGGTGCCGGGCACCGGCAGACGCGGGTCGTGTCCCGGCTGGCGGTCAGGATACGCACCGGTATGCACGTAGCCGATATTGCCGTTCACGTCGGCGTAGTACCAGTTGATGGTCAGCGCCTGTTTTGCCGCCTGCTGCGTCCACTCCTGCCAGTTTTTGGCTTTCATCTGGTGAGTCCACGCCAGCAGCGATGCCACCTCTTTGCCTTCCCACGCGCGCGCCTTGGCGTAAGCCGTTTGTGTGGCTGGGTCGGTTTTCATCACATTACCGTGCAGAGTGCGCCAGACGGTGAAGGTCTCGGGCTGGCCGTCTTTGACCTTAATGGTCTCTTCGCGGCTGAGCATTTTCACCCACTGACCGTTATGCTGGTAATAGCCCGGCTTATCTTTCGACAATTTTTCGGCAAATATGTCGACATCATCGCCGAAACCAGCGGTAGAACCCCAAGAAATCGTGCCGTTGTGACCAAACACCAAACCAGGATAAGCAAACGGCGTATTGCCGGTGACGTCGTAGCCCGCGCCGTGCAGGCCAATGCCGTAGGTATAAGCAGGCGCGTACCAGCCGAACTGCGGGCCGTTGACCATAATAGCTTTTGCATCCTGCGCTTTGTTTTTACCAATTACCCACATATTGCTGGTCGTTGGGTAGCCCGCCAGCCCGTTGGCCCCGCTCTGCGCAAACTGCGCGGCGATGGTTTCCCGGTTTTGTCCCGCCGTCAGCGCCAGCAGTGCGCCGTCTGCGCCTTTTGCCGGCCGGTCGAGCATCGGTGCTGGCAGGTCGTAGCGCGGGAGCAAGGCCGCCGTTTGCGTATTGTTAAGGTCAAACTTGAGCGGATAGTGGCTCTCCTTAGCGGAAATGGTCGTTGGCGCGGAAGGGTTAACCAGCCATTTTAGCTGGTCAAAGACCGCCATACCTCGCTGTTTACCGTATTTGTCTTTTAGCGCCGTCAGCAGCGCCAGGTTATCAATTTCGCTGGTACTGTCAGAGAATCGGTTCGCCATCGTGCCGACAAAAACCATAGCTACATCAAAAGGCTGCCAGTGCTGTGGTGCAAAACCAAAGGTGGAAAACTGTTTTGGCAGCAGCGTGCCGGGGTTGGCGTTCACTTTATCAATCCAGGCGTTCATGCCGTCGGCATAGCCTTGAAGGATGGACTTATCCTCCGGTGCTAGCGCCGCAATTTGCGCCCGGATAGAATCCGGCCAGTAGTTCTGGCGAATCCCCTTATCAAAACTGACGAACGACTTGCCGAGGACTTCAGAGACCGTGCCCTGCGTGCTGCGCCGCGCCATCTCCATCTGGAACAGGCGATCCTGCGCCACCACGTAGCCATAGCCGTAAAACAGCCGATAGGTATCATCGGCGTAAATATGCGGCATGCCGTATTCATCGCGAACAATCTTGACCTCGGTCTGGGCACCTGCCGCCAACGCGGAAAGGCTCCAGGAACACATCAGGGAAGCAGCAACACAGTTCACGATCATACGATTTGTATTTTTCATTGTATCCTCTTGCAGGTGTATGATTAGCGAGTTGATACTAGCTGTGAAGCAACACTTATCTATATGAGGCGAATGATTTCAGCGTGAACTGTGAGTCTGATACCAGTTATTTGATACATTAAATTCGTTAATGTGATCTAAAGCGAATCGTTTATTTTTCACACATCTCCACCCACCTTCCCCTAATGTGGTATAAAAATAAAAAACCGCCGGGGGAAGCGAATGACCACACCACGCGATATTCATCAGACCTTCGCCCGACTGCCGGGGCTTGAACGACGCAGCACCTGGCAGAGCACGCAGGCCTATAAGCGCCACAGTCACCCGCAGCTCTCGATAGGGGCGATTCTCGAAGGTGGAACGCGCTGCGTCTGTGACGGGCAGGAGTATCTTTTGTCACCCGGCGACCTTATCGTTATCCCCGCCAACGCGCCGCACAGCTGCAACCCGATACAAGGAAAGCCGCGCAGCTACCATATGCTCTATATCGACACGCCGCTGCCATTAGCCCGGCAGGTCATTCGCAACGATGCGCTGTTCAGCCTGTATCTCACCGTCGTTGAGCAGATGTCCGCCGACGCGCTGACCACGCTGTTATCCGCTCTTTCCCTGCGAACTGGCGTTAATGAAAAACTGCGTTCCACCAGCCAACATCTGCAGCAGGCGCTACTGGCAAACCCCGTCTCTCCCCCCTCCCTTGATGCGTTCGCCGCACGTTTCTCGCTGCGTAAAGAGACCTTAATCCGGACGTTCAAGCAGGATACCGGCCTGACACCCGGCAGCTTTCTTAACAACTCGCGCGTGGAGTACGCCAAAGCGCGGCTGCGTGCCGGAGACGATATCGCTGACGTCGCCTACCAGAGCGGCTTCGCCGACCAGAGCCATTTCCACAAAACCTTCGTCAGCTACACGGCCGCCACGCCGCGTCAGTACGCGCTGGGTAGATCAATATCAGACAATAATTAACGCCTCTTCAGGCCTACGCTGACCTCACGCTTTTTATTGAGGTCGCTATGGAACAGGTCACCACACTCTTCCCTCCCGCGTTTCCCGCACTGGCACTCGCGCACTTTATGGCGCTGCTCAGCCCGGGGCCGGACTTCTTTCTGTTGGTAGGCTACGCGCTACGCTTTCGACTGCGCGGCAGCGTGGGCGTTTGCCTTGGCATTGCGGCAGGAAACGGGTTCTACATTCTGCTGGTCGTTATTGGCTCCGGGCTGCTGCGCCAGGCACCGCTGCTCTTCACCGGTATCGAACTGATGGGCGCCGCGTACCTGCTTTGGGTGGGCCGCCAGCTGCTGAATAGCCGCGCCGGAACACAGGAGTGGCAACATACCGCATCGGCGCTGCCCTCGCTCACCCGACAGCTGCTGCTGGGGCTGGGCTCTTCACTGCTGAATCCGAAAAATGCGCTGTTCTATCTGGCGCTGATGACGGCGCTGCTCGGCCCGGATGTCACACTGGTACAGCAGGCCGTATGCGGAGTCTGGATGACCGGCGTCGTGCTGCTTTGGGATCTGCTGTTGATCGTACTGATCGCGCTGCCGCAGGTTCAGCGACGGCTCGGTAATCTGGTCTGGAAAATTGAACGGGCGGCTGGCGGCATATTGATCGGCTTCGGCGGCTGGATCTTATGGCAATTTATGTTGAGCTAAAACGCGGGCGGGCGACGTGTCAGGCACGTCGCCCGTATTTTTAACCCACTTCATCACGGCGCAGCCCAACGTCTTTCAACTGCTCATCGCTCATTCGCCGCAATACACGACGTGTTTGCTGCAAATGCCACCATTTTTTCATAAAGCGCCACAGTTGCACAAAGCCGATAAACGGCTGTTTTGCCCGGTTCTCGTGAAATTCCATACTTTGCCTCCTCACCTTGCCAGAGGCTTTATCTTCGCGGATTTCCGGTCCTGCAATACAGATTCAAAAAATACTTTTCTTTAACATACAGATTCGCTAAAACGATATCTGCGTGCGGTTTTTATCGCCTGACTGTACTGGTTTTCTCATCTGTATGGCGATCACTGGGGATACAGCAATGACGCGTTACCAACATCTGGCCAACCTGCTGGCCGAGCGAATTGAACAAGGGCTGTATCGCCACGGCGAAAAGCTGCCCTCCGTGCGCAGCCTGAGCCAGGAGCACGGCGTCAGCATCAGCACCGTACAGCAGGCTTATCAGACGCTGGAACAGCGCCAGCTGATCACCCCGCAGCCGCGCTCCGGCTACTTCGTCGCGCCGCAGAAAGCCCAGCCGCCGGTGCCGCCGATGTCGCGCCCGGTACAGCGCCCGGTGGAGATCACCCAGTGGGATCAGGTACTGAACATGCTCGACGCTCGCAATGACAAATCAATCATCCCCTTTGGCGGCGGCTCGCCGGACGTCACCCAGCCCACGCTTAAACCACTGTGGCGCGAGATGAGCCGGGTAATACAGCATAATATCGTCGACGTGCTGAGCTACGATGAACTGGCCGGCCGTCGCGAACTGCGCGAACAGATCGCCCGCCTGATGCTCGACGGCGGATCGGTGGTCACCGCCAACGATCTGATCATCACCAGCGGCTGCCACAGCGCGCTGTCGCTGGCGCTGCTGTCGGTATGCCAGCCTGGCGATATTATCGCCGTGGAATCCCCGACTTATTACGGCACCATGCAGCTGCTGCGCGGCTTAGGGCTGAAGGCCATAGAGATCCCGACCGATCCCAACACTGGGATCAGCATCGAAGCGCTGGAGCTGGCACTGGATCAGTGGCCGATCAAAGGGGTGATCCTCGTCCCCAACTGCAACAACCCGCAGGGCTTTATCATGCCCGACACCCGCAAGCGCGCGGTGCTGAGCCTCGCCCAGCGCTACGATATCGTGATTTTTGAAGACGATATTTACGGCGAACTGGCCACCGACTACCCGCGCCCGCGCACCATCCACTCATGGGATATCGACGGCCGGGTGATGCTGTGCAGCTCGTTTACCAAAACCATCGCCCCCGGCCTGCGCATTGGCTGGATAGCACCGGGCCGCTACTACGACAAGCTGCTGCAAATGAAATACGCCGCCAGCGGCACCAACGTGCCGTCGACCCAGCTGGCCGCCTCGAACTTTATCCGTGAAGGCCACTACCACCGCCACGTACGACGGATGCGGCAGATCTACCAGCGCAATATGGAGATCTACACCTGCTGGCTGCGCGAGTTTTTCCCCTGCGGGATCTGTGTGACCCGTCCCACCGGCGGCTTTATGCTGTGGGTGGAACTGCCTGAGCAGGTAGATATGGTGTGCGTGGCGAAGCAGCTGTGCCGGATGAAAATCCAGGTGGCGCCGGGATCGCTGTTTTCGGCATCGGGGAAGTACCGGAACTGCTTGCGGATCAACTGCGCGCTGCCGCCGATCGACAAGCACCGCGAGGTGATGGTGCAGTTAGGGACGGCGGTGAAGGTGGCGATGGAGTGAGATTAATCCACCGCCCATCGTTGATAACACATTGCCATAATGCTACGAAACTTAAGACTTTTTTGAAAATAATGGGTGTAACGGATCACTTTTTTCTTTGTCATTGTACTATCATCCACCGAATGATTTTTTCATGACATCCGTTTATCAGGGATATAAAAATGGTACAGGATCCACAAAATCTAGGGAAGGTGCGAACAAGTTCCTGATATGAGATCATCATATTCATCCG